>DAISJE010000050.1:0-14916 GCA_036821665.1 Bryobacteraceae bacterium
CCGCCGTAGGCTGCAGATGAACACGTACGCTCCCTGCGACTATATCCAGAAGATCGCCGGCCGTCGCGGTGTTCTGCCGGAAAACAACGCGAGAATTAGCGAACAGCTCGAAACTGCTGCCACCGGCGACAACAAAGCGCGCATATCCATCCTCGCCGGTCGTGATGATCTGGCGAACCGGAACTTTTTCCCCGGCGCTGAGCGCCCAGGCTTGGGCGTCGCGAATACGAGAGACTTTGCCACTGGCGGCGGTGATTTGAGCTTCGTTCGGCCGCGTCAAATCCGGGTCGAGCGGCCGTCCTTCCTGGCAGAGACCCGCGCCGGCCGATATCAATAGAAGTGCAAAAAGTGTGGGGGCGCGCAAGCCGTTCTCCGGGCACTCCTATTTTTCCATACCGGACCATTTCACGTTAGGCGCTTACTTTCGGCCGGCTACCGAATGGCTCTTTCTTTACAATGCCGGCGCCTTCCCGAATGGTCACAAGATGATCCGCAGGTACATTTGTGAACCGCTCGGACCCTCCGTTCGGCCAGCGGATATCGAGGTCTACCTTCTGCACCGCACCCAAGCCGAAATGCAGTCGCAGATCGTTAGCGGAATAGAAGCTCGCTTGGCTGAGCACCTCTTGGGCTTGTATCTTGGCGCCGTAGTGAATCGTGCAGCGCGCGCCGATCGCACTGCGGTTCGACTTGGTCCCGATTAGTTTGACTTTGATCCAGTGGTTGTTGCCGCGGATATCGTTCCGCAGCAGTGAAGGCGGCTCGTTCAGATTCATGATCAGGATGTCAAGGTCGCCGTCGTTATCAAAGTCGCCGAATGCCGCGCCACGGCTGGCGTGCGCTGCGCTCACGCCGGGTCCCGCCTGATCCAGAAGCTCTTCGAATTTTCCATTCCTGAGGTTGCGAAACAGGATCCGCGGGCTTTTGAATGGATAGTTGGGCAAAACTTTTTCGATCTCGGGATAGACGCTGCCGGTGACCCAAAACAGATCCGGATAACCGTCGTTATCCAGATCGAACATGCCTGCGCCCCAACTGATATAACGCGTTTCTACCCCTAAGCCGGAAGCGTTTGTCACGTCTTCAAAGCTGCCCTTGCCGTCATTGCGGTAGAGCACGGCAGTGTCGTCGGCGAAGTGCGTTTTCAGAATGTCCAGCTTGCCGTCCAAATTGAAATCGCCGATGCCTAAACCCATGCCGGCCTGTTCCATGCCATCTTCGTTTAATGCAACGCCACTTTCCAAGCCAATATCGGTGAACGTCCCGTCGTGATTGTTTTTGAAGAGAAAACTCGGTGTCGAATCACAGGCGATGTAAATGTCGGGCCATCCGTCGTCATCGAAATCGGCAGCTACGGTTGTCATGCAGTAACTGCCGGTGCCTTTAGCTATTCCCGATTTGACGCTTACATCGGTGAATGTGCCATCTCCGTTGTTGTGATAGAGCGAAACACTGCCCGGCGGCAAACCGCGCGGACCACAGTTCACGGGAATGCCTTTCCAATTGCAAGCGGCGCTCTCGCCTAATTTGGGAACCCGGTTCTTATCGAATATCAAATAATACGAGATCAACAGATCTAGCTTGCCGTCACGATCGTAATCCACGAAAGTGCATCCGGCGCCCCATTTTGTGCCTTCATGCAGCAAGCCGGCCTTTTCCGTTACATCGGTGAAGGTTCCATCGCCGTTGTTGTGAAAAAGTACATTCTGCCCGTAATACGTGACGATCAAATCCTCAAAACCGTCGTTATCGTAATCGCCGACAGCAACAGCGGAAGCCCACCCGGTACGGCCCAGCCCCGATTTTGCCGTAACATCGGTGAACGTGCCGTCGCGATTGTTTTTATAGAGCCGGTTCATTGTGCCGGGCGGTGCGCCTTCCTCGCGCGTGCCGTTCAGCAGGAAAACATCGAGCCAGCCGTCATTGTCGTAATCGAAGAAAGCGCATCCGCAGCCTACAGTTTCGATGATGTAGGTCTTATGATCGGCAGGCCCGTAAATGAGCGGTTGATTCAAACCGGCTTGCGCGGCGACATCTGTGAAACAGGCGTCGAACGGCAGGCCGGAAGGCTTGCCGCGCGGCTGCGGCTTAATTCCGCGGGAAGCGACCTGACCAAAAGCGTGAACGACCGGAAGGCCGATAAGCCCGATTGCGGTCCGTCTGGTAATGCTGCTGGGCTTCAAACCAGAAGTTTAACAATGCGCAATCGGCTTAGGCTTTGGCCGCGCCCGCCGCTTCGAATGTTCGCGAAATAAGCGTTCGAGCTTCATCCTGAATCCGCTTCAGATGCTCGGCGCCAAGAAAGCTCTCGGCGTAAATCTTGTACACATTTTCGGTACCTGAGGGCCGGGCAGCGAACCAGCCGTTCTTCGTTACAACTTTCAAACCACCTATGGGTGCGCCATTTGAAGGAGCGGTCGTGAGCATGGCTTCAATACGCTCACCGGCGAGTTCCTTCGCTGCAACCTGGTCTGGAGAGAGCTTGGCAAGAATCGCTTTTTCCTCCGGAGATGCGGGCGCGTCGATTCGCTCATAAACCGGATCCCCGAACTTCTGGGTCAGATCGCGGTAGCGCTCTCCTGGATCTTTCCCAAGTTTGGCCGTGATTTCGGCGGAAAGCAGCCCCATGATCAGGCCATCTTTGTCAGTGCTCCAGGGGCCGCCGTTCCGGCGCAAGAATGATGCCCCGGCGCTTTCTTCTCCACCAAAACCGAGCGAACCATCAAGCAGTCCCTCGACAAACCACTTGAATCCGACCGGCACTTCGTCCAACCGCCGGCCTAAATTCGTGGCGACATGGTCGATGATAGTGCTGCTAACCAGGGTTTTACCAATCCCGGCATCGTGGCTCCACTCCGGCCGGTGATTGAACAAATAATCAATCGCAACGGCGAGATAGTGATTGGGATTCAGTAGCCCAACGCTACGCGTGACCACGCCGTGCCGGTCATGATCGGTATCACAGGCAAACGCGACGTCATAGCGGTCTTTTAGTGCGATCAATCCCGCCATGGCGTAAGGCGATGAGCAGTCCATGCGAATCTTTCCGTCCCAATCAAGGCTCATGAAACGGAAGGTTGGATCTACCAGTTTGTTGACTACTGCGAGTTTCAGGTTGTAGCGCTCCGCGATGCGGGGCCAATACGCTACACCTGCGCCGCCGAGTGGATCAACCGCGAGGTTCAGACCTGCCGCTGCGATTGACTTGAAGTCGATTACAGCCCCCAGATCGTCGACGTACTTCGATATATAGTCGTAGCGATGAGTGCTACTGGCGCGCAGCGCACGCTCGAACGGAATACGTGAAACGTGCTGTAGGCCAGTTGCAAGCAGGCCATTGGCATGGTTCTCGATCCACTTGGTGGTGCTTGTGTCGGCCGGCCCGCCGCTGGGCGGGTTGTATTTGAAACCGCCATCGTCAGGTGGATTATGCGATGGCGTGATTACAATGCCGTCCGCGAAGCCGTTCGTGCGCCCGTGATTGTAAGTAAGAATTGCATGCGAAAGCGCAGGAGTCGGCGTGTATCCGCCCTCCTCATCGATCATGACGGTTACGCCATGTGCCGCGAGCACCTCAAGAGCACTCATAAACGCTGGCTCGGAGAGCGCATGCGTGTCCATGGCAAGAAAAAGCGGCCCGTCCGTACCTTCCTGCTTGCGGTAATCGCAGATCGCCTGCGTGATGGCTAGAATGTGGTTTTCGTTAAAGCCCGCGGAAAACGAAGAGCCGCGGTGACCGGACGTTCCGAAAGCGACACGCTGCGCTTTTTCACCAGGGTCTGGTTTGATTGTGTAGTAACTCGCAATCAGGCGGGGAACATTCACTAGCTGTGCAGAATCGGCGGGTTTGCCCGCTCTGGGGTGGATCGGCATGATGACTCCTTCAACGATAGCTATTCGATCTCAAACATCTGGCCTGGCCTTAGTTTGTGAAATCGCTTCTGCAACTCCGGTGTGAGACGAAGCTTGAGCTCTTCCGGGTAGCCGCGTCTCCAAAATAGTTCCTCCTCAATTTCCTTATACGTTCCGAAGTGCTGAGGAAATATGTAAGCAGGTTCGAGGTGATTGATGAGGATAGTGGACCGGTCGATGTACATGTTATGAACCGTCGGCGAAACAAAAAGTACATCGATGTTCCGCAGTGATAAGTGCTCCTCCGTCAAAACCGAATCGCCGGGTTGAAGAAAGCGTTTATGGTTAATTTCAAACACGTAGCCGCAATTGTGCGCGATCTTATCGACGAAGTCAGGTTCCCGTGTAAGTACCGTGAATTCCTGGTTTCCATGAATCGCATGGATTGGCTCGACGCGAATCCCCTTCACCACAAACGGCTGCAGCGGTTCAGGGATAATGAGCCGGTCGGAAGGTATCTTCAAGCCAGCCAGTTCCTTGAGGCATGGACTTGGCAAGACGAAGATACATTTTCCTCGCTCAACTAAAGTCCGCAACGTTTCCGGATTGCAATGGTCGCTGTGATGATGTGTTACGAACAGCACCTCCAGGTAAGGAGCAATTTCAGAAGCTGTAACTGGCGGCGGATGGATCTTCTCATCATTGTCCAAAGTAAGATCGGTGCCTACGAGAAGATTGCCGGATTTGATAAGCCAGCCGTCGTTCCCCGTCCACCAAATTGCGATGTCTTTATGCGGTGAACGAATCTGCTGCACGACCAGGTTGTCGGGCCTCGCCATGTTCGCGCACAGAAGGAATGCAAGGCCCCGCAGAAGGAATCGAAGCACTTTTACCATGTCAACCTCGGCCGGCAGGTCATCTCAAGAGAACAAATTCCGATTCAAAAAGTCGTTTCGGAACTTGCCCTTCGGATCATATTGGCTGGCCAGTTTCCGAAACTCTTCCAGTTTTTCGTAGCGCGACCGAAGTTCCGCAGGGGCCATCGTGAACAACTTGCCCCAGTGTGGTCGCGGCTTGAACGGAGACAGCTCTCTTTCGATAACTGGAAGAACGCTTCTTACAGCGGGCCAGTCCGGCTTCCAGGTAAAGTGGATTGCCACGCTCGGGCGTTGATATGCAGTGCTCATCCAGAGGTCATCGGCCGCAATAGTGCGGATTTCGGAGATCAGCAAGTGTGGGCTCACCTGATCCTGGAGGCGCTCCACTGCCAGTATCGCTTCAATCGCGTGCTGCCGCGGCAGCAGATATTCCGTCTGCAATTCCTTTCCGGCGCTTGGAGTGAATCCCATTCGAAAGTGCGGCAGGCGGTCGTACCAGGGGCCAGGTACTCCCATCTGCTCCGTACAATTTTCCGCAGACAGACCGGCAATCGGATGCAGGTTCCGATGAGCTAGCTTCGCACCGAATAGCTCCTCAGGCGCAGAGAACGACCGGCCATCGCCGACGCGGCACTTTATCCATACTTCGCTGACCTTCTTGTTGCGCCAATCGGTGAACAGACTGACGCTATAACCGTTTTTCTGGATATCTTCGAAATGATCCTGCAACTGGCGAAGCGGCAGATCCTGATAAACGTACTGCCGCACCTGATAGGTAGGTTGAACTTTGAGCCTCACGCGTGTAACCACGCCGAGCGCGCCTAGGCCAACGACAGCGCCGTGAAATTCTTTTGGGTTCGACTCGCGATTCAGTTTCACGATGTCGCCTGCCGCCGTCATCAGTTCCAGCGCATCGACCGCGCTTGCCAGATTCCCGTTCATCTCGCCCGATCCGTGAGTCGCGGTGCTGCATGCGCCCGCAACCGAAATATGGGGCAGGGAGGCCAGATTGTGCAACGCGAACCCTTTGGTATCGATGTACGGGCCGAGTTTTCCATACGTAACGCCTGGGCCAACCGTAACCGTCCGAGACGCGGTGTCCAGAGCCATCTCTTGCATCGGCTTTAGCGAAAGCAGGTTGTAGCGGCTATCGGCGATAGAGTTGAAGCAGTGCCGGGTTCCCAGCACTCTCAACTTCGACTCGGAGCGCAGGCGCGACCGGATCTCTTCAAGGTTCGACACCTCATATACATGGTCCGTACTGTATCTGATGTTGCCCGACCAGTTCGTCAAGGCCTCTTTCGACAATGCCGAGGCGACGCTTCCAACGAAAGGGCTTGCAATCGCCGAGGAAAACATTTTGAGGAACGTTCGCTTATTCACTGTTGCTCACAGATCGTATCAGAATTAGCTCACAGGAAGCATGGCAAGCGGTTAAAGCAGCGCCGGTATAAATTGGATCAGATGACACGTTGGCTCACTCTGTTCGTTTTACCCGCAATAGCGTATTCGGCAAGCAATTACAGCGCCGACAAACTGACCGACCACGGTGTCGAGATCATTCGCTTGGCGGATGCGGCACACGGCATCAGCGTGTCGATTGCGCCGTCAGTCGGCAATCGCGCTTTCGAATTTAAAGTGCACGGTAAGGATCTTCTTTACTTTCCCCCGCCGGATATAGCAGCTTTCCGAGAGAGCGGCGCCCGGCAGCTCAACGGGATCCCCTTTCTCGCGCCTTGGGCGAACCGCATGGCGGGAGGAGGATTTTGGGCGAATGACAAAATGTATCGATTTAATGGCGATCTTGGGACCGTGCATCTGGACCGGAACGACATCGCCATACACGGAATGTTGACCGCGTCACCGCTTTGGGAAGTAGTCGAAGTAAAAGCGGACGACCATTCCGCGCATGTGACCAGCCGGCTGCAGTTCTGGAAATATCCCGACCTGATGGCGAATTGGCCATTCGCGCACGAATACGAAATGACTTATACGTTGGCGAATGGTGTTCTAGAAGTTACGACCAAGGTGACGAACCTGAGCGCGAAACCGATGCCGGTTGTGCTGGGGTTTCACCCCTATTTCAAGCTCGGTGACCTGCCACGGTCGGACGCGAGGGTGCACATCCCGGCTCGCGAACATGTGGAAACCGATGCGCACCTGGTCGCGACGGGCGAGTTGAAACCCGCGAATCTGCCCGATTGGGTTTCGCTCAAAGATCACACGTTTGATGACGGATACACAGATCTCGAGCGAGAGAGCGACGGACGTGCCATGTTTGCCGTGCGAGCAGGAGACAGGAAGATTGAGGTGCTCTATGGACCTAAATATCAGGTCGCAGTGGTCTATGCTCCGCCCAATCAGCCCTATGTGTGCTTTGAGCCTATGGCTGCTGTTACGAATGGAGCGAATCTTGCGCATGAAGGCAAATATCGCGAGTTAGAGATGGTCGCTTCCGGCGGCACCTGGCAAGAAAGTTTCTGGGTACGAGCCAGCGGATTTTAATGCGCTTGTCAGCGCGTCGAAAACCCTGCGGACGCGCCTACCCAATCCAGATTCTTGTTAAAATCTACTCCCATCATCTTGCCGCGGCCGGTGCGCAAAACGGTCATGACGGGCTTCAGTTCGTTGTCCCAGACGTACATGATGCGAATTTCAACTTTGGTCATGCCGCTTGGAGTTTCTAGCACTGGCACAAAATCCATCTTGCGCTGCAAAATATAATCCGAGCGCCTGCCCTCCGGAATTGCGAGGATTTCTTCTCTGGATGGTCCGATTTTCACGCCCAGTCCGGCGAAAGAATAGAGCGGCTTTAAAACATAGTCATCCAGATCTTCCGGCACCGGCTTCACTTCATTCAGAAACCACGTTTCAGGTACACAGATGTGCCGGAACCAGGGCAGCGAAAACTTGCTGATGCGAAAAAACCAGTTTGGGTGGCCGGCCCATTCGATATCGAGATCGTCCGTCCAGCGAAAGCCGGGTTGAATGTTCTTGCGAATCAGCTCATCCACAATCACGCGATTGTAAATGCGCTTAAGCGGAACGCCCTCGAAATACAGCTTTCGCCCCTGCTGCCTTACTTGAGTTATACACGCGATCTTTATCCCCAGCCGTCGCTGGGTAACCAGAAAATCAGGGAATGTTTTTTGCCGCTGCGGGTCGATCTCGAGCAGAGCGACTTCCTCGGGCGCATGTCCATTGAGAATTGCCCGGCGAAGTAGATTCCAATAGCCGGTTTCGTCGAGTCCGCCCAAGAAAGGCGTTAAGTGAACGTCCAACTCGTCCAGTTTGTAGATCTGCCGGTACAGTTCCGCCAACTCAGCCTGAAAGCCATAAATAGACGGAAATCCCTGGATCTCAACTAATTTCGGCTCCAGGTTCCCATCCGGGCCGCGGATGAGACCGAAATCAACTTGCAGAAAAAGCGGGTGCTCCGTGTCATTAAGAACGCGGAACTCCGCTGGAATGACAGCCCGCGAAGCTTTGATGTAATCGGAGTTATTCGCAAGCTGGGCATACAGTTCCTGGCCGTAGCGGACCATTTTGTCCAGTAATTCGTTTGGCAAAAAAATAGGAGTTTCGCTGCAGCGAAATTCTACGTGGGCGCCGGATGCCTCATCCAGCCGGCGGAGGAAGTCAGCGTAAAGCGTCGCCGTCCAGCGCTCGTTGAACCGCTTGCGTAGCTTGGGAATCACGTTTTGGCGTGGCTTACACCAGAAATTGACCGCCGCGCATGATCTGGCGGTCGTCGGCCCAGATATCGAAGTTGCGTCCAACAACGTCGATGTGGGTCGTGGAAGTCCACGGCGCCCCGGTATGCGTTCCATATGGATCGCCGAACGCCATATGAACGCCCGGAATTTTTTCATCCTGCAAAATGTTCCCCACTACTCGCGTACATGCCAGGTTCGTGCCGATTGCAAACTCGCCGACACGGTCGCTATTCGGGTCGCGGTGCGTGTAGTTCCAGAACTCGTCCCGGAGTTGCTTGTTTTCAGAATGAGCTTCCATGAGCCGGTTGCCGGATACCATTAGCGTCAGAGGCGTCTCTCGCAAATCGCCAAATTTTCCGCAGAGATAATCGCCGACGACGCCATCCACAACAAACGTGCCATTTACTTCCAGAGGAGATGTAAACGTCTCGCCGCCGGGAAGATTGCCCCACTTATCACGGCTAATAATTCCGCTCGTCTTGATCCATTTGTATTCCGGCGTCAGCTCTGTCTGAATATCCGTACCGGCCGGAGTGGTTGCCCGGATTCTTGACGCGCTTTTCACAATGTTCATGACGCGAAGCGTCAGGTCATCCACCAGTTGAAAATCCGCCCGCATGCCTTCCAGCATGATCTTCTTTTCGATATTGACCATGTGCGCGTGGCGTATCTTGTTACGATTAACCACCTCGCACATCTGCATGCGTGTCTTCAGTTCGTTCGCCTGCGCCTGTACGGCAAAAATGCTTACCTGGCTGGTGAGCATATCGTTGAGAATCTCGGGCGGCATCGCGGCCAACGGCCGAGGCGCCAGTTCTTCAAGAATAAAGCTGTTGTACGTGCAGCCGGTTCGATTCAATTCCGAAACCATGCTGGCGGCGATCTCTTTGCACGCGCAATCGGTGATCAGTGTCACTTTTTCGGACGGCTGAACCTTCAGGCAGACAAATACGGCATTATGCGCGCCGGGAATCAGTTCCGTATCGAACGGAATGGTGTTGAGATCCGTGCTCATTGTACGGCGCTGGCTCCGGCCATCTCTCTGCTAAGGCCGGCTTCCGTCTCATAGACGATGTAATCCACTACTTTTGTCAAATCTCCCGTTTCCTGGTAAATACGAAGCTGTCGATCAGCCCCAGTACCATTTTCCAGTATGCGGTGGATGTAATTGATCTCGTTACGAGATCCGAGTTCGTCGACTACGTCGTCGACAAACTGCAGATATTCATAAATCAGATCTCGGACCGGAACCTCCGTCTGCTTGCCAAAATCAATGAGCTTGCCATCCAAGCCATAGCGCGAGGCCCGCCACTTGTTCTCCATGATTAGGGCGCGCCGGTAGAGGCGAAAACCCTGATTCGCGGCGTGAAGCTTATACAGCTTGGCGACCGTGGCTTGAATCAGTGCCGCAATGGCGATGGTCTCATCTGCTCGCAGGGGAACGTCGCAGATGCGGAACTCCAGAGTCGGGAAGTTGGGGTGCGGCCGGATATCCCACCATATCTTCTTGGCGTTGTCGATGCAGTTTGTCTTAACCAATAAGTTGACAAAGCTTTCGTATTCGCCCCAGCTTCCGAAATAATCGGGAATATTGGTCCGCGGAAACTTATCAAATACTTTGCCGCGGTAGGATTTCAATCCCGTATCCATTCCCAACCAGAAAGGCGAATTTGTCGAGAGTGCCAGGATGTGCGGCAGAAAATACCGCGCCGCATTCATGAGATGGATGGAGGTTTCGCGGTCCTCTACCGCGACATGCACATGGAGCCCGAAGATAAGATTGGCTCGCGCCACCATCTTGAGATCCTGAACAATCGTTTCGTATCGTTCGTCCGGGTAAATGTCCTGCTTGCGCCAATCTGCGAACGGATGCGTGCCTGCGGAAGCGAGGCAGAGGCCGTTCTGTTTTGCCAGGTCGCAGATCTGAAGGCGGAGGGCCTTCAACTCCCTGGATGCTTGCTGGACATCCTTGCAGATGCCGGTGCCCACCTCGACCACGGATTGGTGCATCTCCGCTTTCACCGCTTCCTTCAGCAGTGTTTTTCCCTTGGAGATGATTTCGGAATCAATATGAGACCGGAGGTCCCGTGTTTCGGGATCGATGGTCTGGTACTCTTCCTCGATCCCAATGGTGAAGCTAGGTTTCATGTGCCGTTCCGTAAAAACCGGATTACGTTAACGCGGCCGCTCTCCTCCCTTGATGTCCGGCCAAAAAGCGGCTCCAGTGGAAATGCGTCTGAGGCTCCTCATCGCTCAATGCCTTACCGATTGCCAATTGAGCGACATTTTCTACTACCCAATCAAAGTTGGCTTCGCCTACCGAGTGTACGTCGGCATCTGGAGCGGGGTTCAGGAAATCGATTGCATATGGGATGCCGTTTTGAACGGCAAATTCGACTGTGTTGAAGTCGTAACCAAGCGCGCGGCAGAGCGTCAGGCAATCTTTGGTAACCCGCTCGCGCAGCGCGGACGAGCCTTCCTGCCCGTCTTTTACGTACCGCAAATGATGCGGAAGCCGCGGGTCGTACTGCATCACGCGTACCTTCTCCTGGCCGACAACATAGCAGCGGAAGTATTCCTCGAATTCGACTGCGGACTGCAGTGTCATGCACAACGAGCCGGTCTGGTCGTAAGCATCGAAAAATTCCTCGCGAGAGTTCACCCTGGACACGTTCTTCCAGCCGCCCCCGCTGAATGGCTTTAGAAAAGCCGGGAACCCAATGTAGTCGAAAATTTGATTCCAATCGAGCGGAAATACGAGGTTTCGCATCGACTGTACGGTTGTTCCGGGTGGATGAGACTTGTGCGGCAACACGACCGTATGTGGAATGGCCACACCCAACTGGCTCGCGAGCGCGTAATTGAAAAACTTATCGTCGGCGCTCCACCAGAACGGATTGTTGATGACGATAGTACCGGTCAGCACCGCGTTTTTCAGATATGCGCGATAGAACTCAATATCATGTGAGATCCGGTCGATGATGACGCGATATCCGCTCGGCTCGGCCATTTTCACTGCACCGATTCGGATGTGTTCGGCTATCACGCCAGGCACGCTTTTGCTGTTGATCCGGTCTACCAGCGCGGCCGGGAAGGTATTTTCCATCCCATAGATGACTCCGATCTTGGTCATTACCACCTCCGACGGTACCCGGATTGGGTCAAAAGAATTTTACCGCCATCCGCTGCCACAGAGGCCAATCGTGCACTTCGCCGCCGGTCCAAACGTCCAGCCAGTGCGGAATGTCTTTCCGCCCCAGAATGTCCGCGATACGAAAATTCTCGCCTAGGCAGATGTCGTGATCTCCGGCGCCCAAGACGATTCGCATAGTGCGATACCGATCCAAAAACCAAGGGTCGGTCAGATTCGGCAAATAATCGACCGGGTTGTTCAAATAAAAGTCGTTATCGTAGTAGCCGTCCATAAATTGCTTCATCTCGAAGCATCCGCTCATCGACACGCAAGCCGAGGTAACATCCGGATGTTTCATCGCGAAATTAAAGGCGTGATAAGCACCGAGGCTGCAGCCAGTCGTGCAGATCTGCTGCGCTCCGTTGACACCCTTCATCAGCGGGACGACTTCATGCAGGATGTAGCTCTCATATGCGTTGTGTCGCATTACCCGGTCGTGCGGATGGATACCGCGGTTGTACCAGCTCTCCGAATCGACGCTGTCGATGCAGAACACCTGCAGATTGCCCGCTTCGATCTTTTCGTGAAGCGCGTGAATCATCCCGGCGTTCTCGTATTCGTAAAACTTGCCCTGAGAGGTCGGGAACACTAGAACCGGCAGCCCCGCATGGCCATAAGCCAGAAGTTCCATGTTCCGGCCCAGCCGGTGACTGTACCAGTTGTGATAATCGCGGCGCATGAATTAGTCCGGCATCTACATACTAGTGCAGAGCCACGAAACGGAATTGCCGAACCGATTGACCCGGACGCATCTCAGGGCGTCCCAAATCTTAAGCATCCGCACGGTTCAAGAGATATATGAGGTCCCCGCCCGGTACCAGCGATACCCATAGGGCTCCATTAGAATGCGGTGGGCGCCCTCTTCGTCTGCCACGCTGTGATCCTCTGACAAAAGGTTTATTAGCCGAAACCCCTCTTCGGTCTGCAAGCCAAGGCGGACATGGATCTCGCAGTGATTTGCGCTCAAATTGTGAATCACGATCACCGAACTGCCACGCCAGTCGTAGCGAATAGCTAGGACTGCGGGCGCGCTCGTACGAAGCACCTCGAAATCTCCCCACCCGATTTCGGAAACTTCCTTCCGCATGCGAATGATGCGCTCCATCCAGTTGAGGAACGAGTTCGGGTCGCGTCGCTGCGCGGCTACGTTTACGTGTTCATAGCCGTAAGCTCCTCCGCTAATCACCTTTAAGATAGGCTTGTGATTCGTTGAGAAGCCTCCCTGCGCCTCGCTGGACCACTGCATTGGAGTTCTCGCGCATTGCCGATCGGGAAGCGAGAGATCATCTCCCATACCAATTTCGTCTCCATAGCGGATGACAGGAGTACCAGGGAGCGTCATCATCAAGCTGTAAGCAAGTTCAATCCTTCTTCGATCGCCCTGTAGCATGGGAGCAAGCCGTCGACGAATGCCTCGCCCATAAAGCTGCATGCTTGCCTCAGGCGCGAAAGCGGCGAAAACGACTTGCCTTTCTTCGTCGCTCAATCGTCCAAGGTCTAGTTCATCGTGATTGCGAAGAAACTGACCCCATTGTGCTGTTTGAGGGCGAGGTTTGGTTGCTTTTAAAGCTTTAACCAGCGGCCGGCTGTCCGCCGCGGCCAGAGCATAAAAAAGAGCTTGGTTCACTTGAAAGTTGAACATCATTTGCAGACGCTCGCCGTCGGATCCGAAATACTCGAGATCAGTATTCGGCAGGACGTTCGCCTCAGCCAGGATGATGGCCTCGCCTTTACGCCAGCTCAGGAATTCACGAAACTCTCGCAGCATCTCGTATTGCTCAGCGGGTTGTACGATATTCGGGCCCTTCGCGGCGATTACAAAAGGTACAGCATCCATGCGGAAGCCCGATACCCCGAGCTGAATCCAGAAGCCCATGATTTTCAGGATTTCGGCCTGTACGTCGGGCCGGCTTGTGTTCAGGTCGGGTTGGAACTCATAAAAACGATGAAAATACCAATGCTTCGCCACACGATCACGAGTCCATGTTGATTTCTGTACACCCGGAAAAACGACGCCATCCTTACTGTGTTTGGGTCGCTTCTTTGACCAGACATACCAGTCCCGGTACTTGGACTGCAAATCGCGCCGCGAATCGCGAAACCAGGGATGTTCATCGGATGTGTGGTTCACTACCAAATCGATGAGAACTCGTATGCCGCGCTGCTCGCAAGCGTGCGTGAATTCGACAAAATCGCCGAGAGTGCCGTATCTGGGGTCTACGTTGTAGTACTCGGCAATATCGTATCCACCGTCGCGTCCAGGAGACGGCTGGAACGGCATTAACCACAACGCTGTTACACCGAGGCCCTGCAGATAATCGAGCCGACCCATCAAGCCCTTAAAGTCGCCTACCCCGTCTCCGTCCGAATCCATGTATGTCGCAACGGAGAGGCAGTACACAACCGCGTTTTTATACCAGAGGTCGTTGATCATTCTGCTCTCAAGCCTATATGAAGTTCGCCGTTCCGAAAACCCGAGCGGCCACCTCCCTTGCATCGCTTGGAACCGCGTTCTACGTCACACTAAGTTCATGGCAATCACTTTGGCGGCAAAACGGCTCATCACAGCGAACACAACTATTGACGACCCGCTGATCACATTGGATGGTCCCAACATCGCCGCTATCTCTTCGCGCAAGGCGAGCGAGACCACGGGCTCTACATACGAATTCCGAGATGCAATCCTTACCGCCGGTCTGCTCGATATCCATATGCACGGCGCCCTCGGCCACGATGTCATGGAAGGCACAACCGATTCGCTGAGCGCTATTTCCAAATTTCTGGCCCGCCATGGCGTCACCGAATACCTTGCCACTACCGTTACAGCTTCTGTGGACTTGACCTTACGGGCGCTGGATGGCATCGCCCGCCATATAGAAAAGAAACCGGATGATGGCGAGGCGGCAATTCTCGGCCTTCACATCGAAGGACCATTCGTGTCCCATGCGAAACGAGGAATGCATCCGGAGCGGTTCATTCTGCCGCCGAGTGTCGATCTGCTCAACAAATTCTGGGAAGCCTCGAGAGGCCATATCAGAGTGATGACCATCGCGCCCGAACTGCCTGGGGCTTTGGAAACGATTAAACGCGCTTACGAACTGGGCATACGCTCATCCATCGGACATTCAAACGCCAGTATGGCTGAGGCGCTGAGGGGAATCGAGGCCGGCGCGGCCTCCGCTACTCACACCTTCAATGCTATGCGTGCATTGGATCATCGTGAGCCGGGAATTCTGGGTGTTGTTCTCGACCGCGAGGATCTCTACGCCGATCTCAT
>DAISJE010000051.1:0-14569 GCA_036821665.1 Bryobacteraceae bacterium
TGATCGTCTGGATGATTGCGCAGTTGTCGATGTTCACCTGGGCCGACCTGACGTATGTCCTCCCGGTAACTGCCAGTTCGTATATATTAACCGCGCTTCTCAGCAAATACTTTCTTGGCGAACACATTTCGATTGCACGTTGGATCGGAGTTGTGATCATTTCCTTCGGGGTCGTACTGGTTTCGGAAACGCCGGAGGACACGAAACACGGTAAGGAGTACGGGTCATGAAATGGCTTTTCCTCGCAATTAGTGTGGTCTTCGGCACGTTCGGCGATCTGCTCACCGCAAAAGGCATGTCGGCGCACGGAATCGAGGACTTTGGCGTGGGCGGATTGCGTCTCGTTCTGCGGCACATTGGAACGAATCCGTTAGTGCTGTTCGGTATTCTCTTCGACGCGATCTCGTTCTTCGCTTTAATGGCCCTTTTATCGGTATCTGAAATCAGTTTTGCGGTTCCCGCGTCAGCCTCGAGCTATATCGTGAAGACGGCCCTGGCGGGCTCATTCCTGGGCGAGCGCGTAAATGCGCGCCGCTGGTGGGGAGCAGTCTGCGTGACCGCTGGAATTGTACTGATTTCGCTTTAGTCTGTTATTGTGGGCCGCTTCCGCTGACCGATCCGCCCTGCAAGCCCACAATCACCAGGCCGACAATCACCAGACACGTCGCTGCCGCTTTAAACAGCAGCGCGCGTCTACCGAAGTCTTCGCAAAACCAGGATGGCTTCATTCTGGTGATTCCATAGGCGCCAATAAAAATGATCACGTACCGCACACCGGAAATAGCCTCAACCAGAGCCGGTGTTGCTCGACTAACGGCGAACACAACGAGAAAAGAACCTACACCCGCTAAGAAGCGGTTGACCATATACCAAAATTTGCTGCTTGGCGGGGCGTCTTCGGAATGCTCGAAAATTTGCCTGCGCCAGGAAGGCGGGACCAATAGCGCCATTGCGCCAATAAAGGTCCCAAGCGTAAAAAACACGTACCCCGTCACGAAATTTGTTTCATTGAAAACGATCTTTTGGAGAACATTCGTCATGCCGAAACACGCGGACGCGGCGATTACTCTCGGGAGCATTTTGGAAAGGGGCCTTTTTTCGGCGAAGAACATGACAAACCCGCCAATGGTCATGACGGTAAAGCCCGCGAGTTGCCCTCCGATGGGCGCTTTTAAAAGCGGAACGGATAACGCCGCCGTCGCCACGGGGCTGAAACCTCCCATGGCCGCTAGTTCTTCCGACGCCTCACCAGCTTTCAATGCAGCGTAGTAGAAATACGATGCAATTAGATCCAACAGTCCAGCGCCGAAGCCCATTAGCGCAATTTTGAAAGACGGTAACTTGAAACCGAATGGAATCAGGACGAGCCCGAACACGCTGATAGCGCCGAGCCAAAACACGTAAGAGACCAGGTTTTTGGTTTGTGGGCGCTTCAGCAGGACCTTGTCCCAGACAAGGGAAATACCGATCAGTCCATGCGCAATGATCGCGACAAACATGCCGTTCAAAACGAGTCCCTTCAGAACGTCCATGTGTGCGTGTCAGTACCCCTACCGACTGGACGCGCCAAACCTTACTTTTTGCGCCGCATTAAATTCCTATATCTTTAGAAGAAACGAATTCCACTCGAAAGGCGATCCACCGATGGCCATTTCACTCGACGTAAACGGCGAACGCAAGTCGGTAGACGTAGATCCGCAGACGCCGCTTTTATGGGTATTGCGTGACACTCTGAATCTGACCGGCACAAAATATGGGTGCGGCATCGCAGCCTGCGGAGCGTGTACTGTGCACATCGATGGCGAGCCGGCACGATCTTGCGTGTATCCCGTGGCCTCAGTCCAAGGCAAGAAGATCACAACAATTGAAGGCCTCTCGCAAAATCGGAGCCATCCCGTGCAACAGGCATGGATAGCGGAACAGGTTCCGCAGTGCGGGTATTGCCAGTCCGGCCAGATCATGACCGCCGTTGCGTTCTTGCGAAAAAATCCGCGGCCCACGGCAGCGGATGTGGATCAGGCGATGTCGAACAATATCTGCCGCTGCGGAACAGCTCAACGGATTCGGGCGGCTGTCTTGCGGGCAGTCGCGAGCGCGTCGGGAGGTGAATTGTGAGCGCTACGATTTCATTAACCCGGCGAACGCTGCTAAAGACGGCCGGCGCAGCCTTGGTGATCGGCTTTGAAGTACCGGCAAAGGCCAAAGCCGCACCTGAGAAGCCGGTGGTGAATCCACTCTCGGCGTGGATCAAGATCGATCAAAGCGGTGCAGTGACATTGGCTTATTCGAAATCGGAAATGGGGCAAGGCGTCTCGACATCTTTGCCAATGATTCTGGCCGACGAGTTAGGCGTCGATTGGAAATATGTACGAGTGGAGCATGCGCCAACAGATCCGGCCCATGGCGGTCAGGGGACCGGCGGTAGCGGTAGCGTAGCGGGGATGTTCATGCCCTTACGGCAGGCGGGCGCCGCCGCTCGCGAGATGTTCATTACCGCAGCCGCGCAGAAATGGAATGTGGATAAGACTGCTTGCTCAGCGAAGAACGCAGCCGTTTGGCACGGCGCGGATAAATTGAGCTACAGCGAGCTGGTAGAAAGCGCTTCAAAGCTGCCAGTTCCTGATTTGAAAACCGTTCCGCTAAAGAAACCGGAAGAATTCGAGCTGATCGGCAAATCGCTGCCGCGAACGGATGTTCCCGCGAAGGTCGATGGCAGCGCCATTTTCGGTCTCGACGTCCGCGTGCCTGGGATGGTTCGCGCAGTGGTTGCCCGCTGTCCTGTCTTCGGCGGCAAAGCAAAGAGTTTTGACGCTTCACAGGCGAAGGCGATGAAAGGCGTATTGGACGTTTTTCAGATTGAGCCGGATAAGAGCGTCCACTCCTGCGGTGGCGTTGCAGTGGTGGCCGAGTCGACTTACATCGCCATGCAAGCCCGCAAGATGCTGCGCATCGATTGGGATTATGGACCGGGAGCAACGGAAAGCAGCGAGACGCTACGGCGGCAAATGCGGAAGCTAGTGGACTCTTCGATGAAAGTGGTGCTCGACCAGGGAAATGTGGAGACTGCGTTTTCGAATGCTCCCGCAGAGAAACGAGTTGAGTGCGATTATGAACTCCCCTTTGAGGCGCACGCAACCATGGAACCGATGAATTGTACCGTGCATGTAAAGGCAGATCAGGCGGAAGCCTGGGTGCCTACACAAGCTCCCGAATGGGCGATGGGAGCAATCGCGCAGGCAACCGGTCTCAAGCCGCAACAAATAAAAATACACACGACATATATGGGCGGCGGATTTGGACGACGCTATCAAGCAGATTTTGCTTTCGAGGCCGCGCAAATCGCAAAGAAGGTACCCCGGCCCGTGCAACTTATCTGGTCGCGCGAGGATGATATGGGCCACGATTTCTATCGCCCAGCTTCCTATCACCGGATTAGCGGAGCGGTGGATACGGAAGGCAATATCACCGCCTGGCGGCACAAGAGCACTTCGACATCGATTGCCGGCTTCTGGGGCTGGAAAGCGCCACCGGAATCGTCGGAGCTGGGCTGCACGATGCAGATGCCCTATCGCGCAAATAGCTACCGTCTCGAGTATTTACCGGCGGATTCGGTCGTTCCGCGCGCCTGGTGGCGCTCCGTCGAGGCATCCGTGATCGGCTTCGTGATGGAGAGTTACGTAGACGAACTGGCGCACGCGGCCGGCATCGATCCCTACGAGTTCCGTATTCGCGCTTTGGGTCAACCGCGTCTGGTAAATAATCCTTCGGACAAAGATGCGAAGCCGCTAGACACTGCGCGATTTAAAGGTGTCCTGCAACTTGCGGCTGAAAAAAGCAACTGGGGCACTCGCCTTCCAGCAGGCCAGGGCCGTGGTATAGCAGCCCATTTCTCCTTCGATAGCTATGTCTGTAATGTGGCGGAAGTGACCGTTCAGAATGGAGAAGTCCGCGTGAACCGCATTGTGTCGGCCGTCGATGTCGGAACACCGGTGAATCCTAACGGCATTCGCGCCCAGGTGGAAGGCGCGATTGTTTACGGATTGACCGCCGCGCTAAAGAGTCAGATCACCATCGAAAACGGACGGGCTGTACAAAGCAACTTCAATAAATTCACAACGCTTTCGATGAAAGAAACGCCTCAAATCGAAGTGCATATCGTACCCAGTACGATCGCCCCGACCGGCATCGGCGAGCCTGGGTTGCCGCCCACAGCCCCGGCGCTGGCCAATGCGATTTTCGCCGCGACCGGGAAACGGATTCGCCGATTACCGTTGCAGCCGGGAGATTTGGCGTAACGGAAGAAACCGCTTGCTGGCGCGCGCGGCTCAGCATGGGCCAGTGTTTACAGCAGAGCGGTCTCGCTGCTTACAGCTTGGCTTTTTCGGGCGCGGAGGGGAGATCCGATGGAATCGCTCTCAGCTTAAATACGCACCAAACGGTGATTGCGACGCCATAGAGAGAAAAAACAAAAGCAATTAGCTCTCGAACCGAAGCGCTCAGCAACGGTCCGGAGATGGTAAAGATACAGGCAAAGACTTCGGCTATGAGTGCAAGCTGAAAAAAGACCAGCAAGACGAACGTATTTCTTGGCATCTCAATGTGCTGCGAGCGAATTGCGCGATGCATAGACCAAAGAAGAGCCAAGCTCGCGGTTGCCGCCGCAGCCCATATGACGAATGCCAAAGTGGGAGCTAAGCCCGGTCCCCCGGATTCATCTTCCACACCGGCGAATCCGACGATCGCAAAACCGAAGATGGCGGCCAGTATCAGGCTGGAGATTAAACGGAAAATCGCCAGCCTGCGGAGCTTCGCCACGTGCGTTCTGATTTCTTCGAAGACATCCCACGCTGCCGCCGGAAAGACAAAGCCGTAGAGAAACCGCGAATAAATGAACACCCTCGCGAATTCTTTCGAATCGGAGCCGAGCCACAGCATCACTGCATCGATGAACACCGAGAGTACAGCCGCGAGGGTGATGAACGTATAGGTGCGGTGAAGTCTGAGCGTCAGGATTCGTAAAAGCAAAACAGCGTCGATTGCCGTCGCTACAAACTCCAGCCAGTGGTTCGCCTGGGTCAACATGCGTTATCTCTCCATTTGAGCGCATGGCCGAAACCAAGCGCTAACTGGCCGCCGCAGCCCAAATCCAAGACTATTGAATCGGCGGGACCGGCTGAATCATATTTAAATCGATCGGCTGGCCGGCGGTAGCGTCTTCGGCAACGAGCGCCTGACTGGTGGCCTCGATGACAACCTCCGCGAGTTGAGCGTAAGGCTGTCCCACTGGAATAGTTTCAGCAACTGACGCGGCGATTTCCAACTCCGTCAAAATATCGGATATCGTCACATTTTTACCAGCTCGGGCACGAAGGTTCGATGCTTTATGTCTTATGTGCTCGGCGGCTTGAGAATTGGCATGCATGTCGTTAGCAAATGCGTTCTCCAGACTCACAATACCGGCCGTCAGATTAATAATCGCCATCGTAACCGCAGCCTGACTGCTTGGCTGCGAGCGAAAGCCGGCATACGTGTTGAAAGCGGTTGCGTACGCGGCCGCTGCTTCATTGAAGGCGGGAACGTACTGCGGCAACCCGGCGGATACCTGAACGCGAAACGAAGTCAATGCCGCATGCGCGAGCGTGAGCGAATTATAAGTAGCGCCGTCAAATGCGTTGAGCTGGTTCGGGTGCTGCGGCTGAGGGTTGCAGCCAGTCGTAAGCACAATCGCAAACGCAGCAATCCCAAAAAATGAAAGTTTCAGATGATGAAGCATGTAGAATCCTGTGCGAAGGCTAAGGCAGCGCTTTCAGCAGCCTTGACTCGTGACGCCATAAAGTTTTGAAACAGTAAGGCTTAAGCGACAACGAAGAATTTGTGAACGCGGGCTGGCGCGTTCCGCGACGGCCAATATGACGAACCGCTTGCGGCACCCTGCGCGTCTAGAGAAAAGGAGGCCAGGAATGTTGAAACGGATGGGCCTGCTGGTGATTGCGCTGGGCGCAGCACTGATCCTGTTTAGCCCGAAGCAAGCGCAAGCCGGCGTAATCGGATTTGGAGTGGGCATCGGCCCTGGTTACGCGTATCCTGCATATCCATACGCTTACGGCTATCCATATGCTTGTAACCCGTACGTGTATCCATATTGCGCTTATCCATATGCGTACGCATATCCGTACTTTGGGTATTGGGGCAGCTATTACGGCCGCTACTATCGAGGCTATCGCTATCCCCGCTACTACGGCCGCGGGTATGGCTATCGCGGCGGCGATGGGTACCGCGGTGCTTACGGCTATGGACGCGGTTATGGCTATCGCGGTGCTTACGGCTATGGACGCGGATATGGCTATCGCCGAAATTATGGATATCGAGGAAGCTACGGGTACCGTGGGGGTTCCGGTTATCGTGGCGGGTATGCCGCGCGTGGTGGGTTCACCGGCCGTGCGGGCGGATTTACGCGGGCCGGTGGATTCGGACACGCAGGCAGTCGCGGCGGGGGCGGACACAGATAGACGGGCGTGCGGTTGATGGAGATTGTGTTCCCCAGAGATTGTTACAGTTGAAAAAATGCAAGTTGAGACTGCTCTGTTCTTTGAGACGGTCGAACAAATTTATCAGCGGGTGTTCCGCTCGCTGAAGCCTCGCACACCAACTCCGCAGATCACCGTACGTTTCCGGAAATATGCGGACGCAAACAGCCGCATTCGCTTGGAAGGCGGTCACCTCAAAGTCGACATCAGCGATCTGCTGGAAGGCGCGCCGGCCCCTATCCAGGAAGCACTTGCATTCATTCTGATTTCAAAGCTTTTCCGGAAAGAACCGGATCGCGGCGTCCTGGCGCGCTACCGCCGTTATCTGAATCGCGCCGATGTCCGCCGGACGCTTCACCTGGTTAAACAGGAGCGAGGAAGAAAGGCGGTTCTCGATCCGAAGGGCCGCCACTATGATCTGGAAAGGCTGTTCGAAGAACTCAATTTCA
Organism: Bryobacteraceae bacterium; assembly: GCA_036821665.1. Classification (GTDB taxonomy): domain Bacteria; phylum Acidobacteriota; class Terriglobia; order Bryobacterales; family Bryobacteraceae; genus Bog-105. The sequence continues at coordinate 6,977 of DAISJE010000051.1, forward strand.
AATATTTTCATGGCCTGATGGCGCGTCCGCAACTGGGCTGGAGTTTACGCGCTTCGCGCACAACGCTCGGGCATTATGATCCGTCGCATAACGTGATTGTGCTCACGAATCTGCTTGATTCCGAAAAAGCGCCGCAGCTAATCGTTGAATACATCCTGTTTCACGAAATGCTGCATCTGCGATATCCCACAGAACATCGCGGAGCGCGCCGCTGCGTCCACACAAGGGAATTCAAGGACGCCGAAAAAATGTTCGAGCAGTACGATAGCGCCAAAGCCGAGCTAAAACGCTTTCTTGAATCGGGTTTATCATGAAACCGATTGCTGAGGTGCGCGGCTCAGAATCCGCGTGCGAGCCGGCAATCCCTCCCAAGCAATTTGTCGTTAGCGCCGGCATCAGCAAGACCAGCTATTCCGAAGTCGTAGACTTGTGCGAAAGCTGGGCTCTGGAGCGGAGGTCCGGCGCAGTACACTCCGCGCACTACATCTGTGTCGTTTCCGTACACGGAATTATGCTGGCGCACGACGACCCCGGATTCGCAGAGATCCTCGACGGAGCCGACATCGCCACTCCCGATGGAATGCCGGTCGTTTGGGCCCTCCAGTCTTTTGGGGCACGTGGGCAACATCGCGTTTATGGACCGACGCTGATGCTCGGGATTTGCCGCCGTGCCGCGAAATCCGGTTTGCGTATTTTCCTTTATGGCGGCCGCGAAGCGACCATGCCGGTTTTGGCGGCAAACTTACGCGACCGATTTCCCAATCTTGTGATCGCCGGATCGTACTCGCCACCGTTTCGGCGGCTTACGGACATCGAAGAGCAACAAGTCGTAAACGTGATACGAGAATCCGATGCCGACATCGTATTTGTGGGAATCGGCACCCCCAAACAGGAGAGTTGGATGTATCAGCATCGAGCTTGTTTCCCTGGCGTAACGTTGATCGGTGTCGGCGCCGCGTTCGATTTCCACGCAGGGCATACCAGACAGGCACCTGTCTGGATGCAGCAAGCCGGTCTCGAATGGCTTTTTCGGCTAATGACGGAACCAGCCCGGCTATGGCGCCGCTACCTCTTAATCACACCCCGCTTTCTCCCGCTTTGGGCCGTACAACGATTTCGGGGTCGCGCCGGCTCCAATACGGATTTCATCTCATAACCGAAATAGAAGCGTCTGTAATGCGTCCAACGATTGCCAATGGACCCTGGTGCCCGTTACAAGCCGCTGCTCGAAACACCAGGCACGGAAGTTAAGACGTCCGCGGGAGGCGCCCGTTGGTATCGCAAGCCATTGAAGCGGGTCCGCTGGCGAGATATCAAGCCACTTCTCGCCGAGAGTTTCGACCAGTGGCAGAAACACAATGACACCAGACTGGGGGCATCGCTCGCCTTTTATGCGCTGCTCTCCATTGCGCCTTTACTGTTGGTGCTGATATCGATCGTCGGACTCGTCTTCGGTCACTCTACCGCCCAACGAGCCATAGTCGAACACGTCCATACGTTGGTTGGTCCCACCGCCGGAAATGCGTTGGAAGCCTTCATCAAGGGCTCGCGCAATCGAGCGCACGGTATTATAGCCACGGTTTTCGGCGTTATAACGCTGCTTTTTAGCGCTTCCGGCGTAGTCACTGAATTGCGCGATGCCTTGAACACCATTTGGGACGTCCCGGAACGCGACTTGACCGGGATGAGTATGGTGACTGGGTTCATAAAACGCCGCCTGTTTGCGTTTGCAATCGTCATATCCGTAGGCCTCCTGCTGATCATTTCGCTAGTGGTCAGCACATGGATAAACGCGATCGGAACGTTGATTCCATCTTTTCCGGGCTTCGAAACAACACTCCTGGACCTGGCTAGTTCGTTTGTCACATTCTTAATTATTGCGGGCATTTTCGCCGCTATTTACAAGATTATGCCCGACGTTAGCATCGAGTGGCGCGACGTGATTTGGGGCTCGATCGTAACTTCAATCCTGTTTACCATCGGAAAGCAAGTGTTGGGCATTTATTTGGGTAGGGCGAGCTACACCTCTACCTATGGAGCAGCCGCTTCTATCGTCGTGCTTATCGCCTGGGTGTATTACTCAAGCCAAATCTTTTTTCTCGGGGCTGAATTTACGAGAGCGTTCGCCCGCCGATATGGCTCGCATCGACATAGAAAGCCGAAGCACCTGGTCCAACTTGCTTCGGATGCGCCCGCACCCCTCCAACATCACGTGATCTCCGATGGAGAAAGCAACTCGGGCAACGCCAGTTCCGCGGCTCATGGCGCCGGCTCAACTTAACTTCTTCAACTCGCTCTTGAAGAGATCGTTCTGCGGGAAAGCGCGCGCAAGCTCTGTAAGCAACTGCCGGGCTTCCGGCTTCTTACCATCGCGCAAGTATGCTATGGCCAGCAGCACTCGGGCGTAAGGCTTTAGATACACCCCCTTCTGCGCAACGGCGCGCAGTTTCTCAATGCCGACTGTTTTATCCGTTTCCGCTCCGGTCAACCTCAGAAGCCAGCGAACAGGGGCGGATTTTTGGCTCAACAAGTAGTTTTCCACCCCGATCGCGAGGTTGGCATCGTGGCACTCGGGACAGACGGCAAGTAACTTGCGGGCTTCCTGTGTGGCTTCTTTAATGTCATTCAAAGCCTGCCCGTTCCGCTTTTCAATCAGCGCTTCGAAATCCGCCTGAAGAGCGATTCGCAATACCGATGCGAGCAGGGCATTTATGTCGCTGGGCGATTTGCTAAGAGCGGCGTCCGCAAGCTGTTTGCTTCGATCAAGATCCGCGACAAAATGCTGCTTTACTCGCGGGTCGAGTTTCAATTTATTGCTCTCGGTAAAATTCGCATCGTCCGTAAAAAAATCGGAGCGCAAAATCTTCAAGCGGTCGAATGCAAGGAAGAGATAAGCGGCGGCATCCGAAACCGGACCCATGGGGTCGCCTGGATGCTGCTGTTCGAATTGACGAAAAACGTCGTGGGCCGCCTCGAATTGTAGATTGTACATATCGCTGTAGCCCTGTTCGAGCAACGGATCTGCCTTGGGCGGAGCAGAGGGTGCGACGGCTGAGAGTAATACCAGGGTAGTGAGAATCACGACGATGTAGCGGTTCGCGGTCACGCCCCCGCCTTCTTATATCATGAGGTTGGTTCCAACAACGAATCGCTTCCATCGTGTAAAAATATGCGCCTATTCTTGATGTGGATTTGCATCTCAGCCGGGCTTGGTAGCGCATTGTGCGCGCCGCCTCCCGCCGTTTCGCCGTTTCGTATTGGGGTTGTGGGATTGGTCCACGGCCATGTCGCCGGTTTTTTCAATTCAGCGCTCAAGCGATCGGATATTCAGATTATCGGCATCGCCGAACCAGACCGGAAGCTCTTCGATAAGTACGCTGCCCGTTATCATCTCGATCCGGCTCTTTACTTCCCTTCCCTCGCCGACATGCTTGCGAAAGCACATCCGCCGGCGGTAGTGCTTTATACGAATACATTCGATCATCGCAGCGCCGTTGAGGAATGTGCCGCTCACGGTGTCCACGTGATGATGGAAAAACCCCTCGCCGTCAGTTACCGGGATGCGCTGGCAATGGCCGCAGCAGCTCGAAAGGGCAACGTGCACGTTCTGGTGAATTATGAAACAACCTGGTATTCGAGCAATAAAGCGGCATACGATCTGCTTCGAAAGGGTTCGCTCGGCGATCTAAGAAAAGTCGTCGTTCACGATGGTCATGCCGGCCCGAAAGAGATTCACGTACAGCCTGAATTTTTCCAGTGGCTTACAGATCCGAAACTGAATGGCGCAGGTGCTCTTTTCGATTTCGGCTGCTATGGCGCAGACCTGACAACCTGGTTAAGTAACGGGCAGGCGCCTGAGTCGGTAACTGCGATCACGCAGCAGATTAAGCCTGATATTTACCCGCGCGTCGACGATGAAGCGGACGTATTGCTTAAATACCCCAAAGCTGTCGCCATCCTGCAGGCCTCCTGGAACTGGCCATTCGATCGGAAAGATATGGAAGTTTATGGGCGCACCGGATACGCGAAGACAATCAAGCGCGACAAAATCGATCTTCGGCTCCCAGGCGAGAAAGAGTCTCATATAACATCCCCGGATCCGCTTCAGGCTCCGTATGACGATTCGCTGCACTACTTCGCCGCTGTAGTCTCCGGCAAGATCCAGGATGATCACAGCCTTTCGTCGTTGGACACGAATGTGCTTGTAACTGAGATTCTCGACGCCGCCCGACAGTCCGCAAAAGAGGGCAGAACCATTTCACTGCCATTGAATGATTGAGCCGTCCCGAACGGACAAGGGTGCGCGTAATCTCTGCCTCGTCATTCCTTGTTACAACGAGGAGTCGCGGCTGAATGTCGAAAGCTTTCGTACGTTTCTCGATCGAGGTTTTTCCTGCCGGATTCTATTTGTCGATGACGGTAGCCGCGATAGCACCCTAAAGATACTCCAGGGCTTGGAACGCGGACTCGACGATCGAGTGACCATCGTTTCCTATAAGCCGAATCGAGGAAAAGCGGAAGCAGTGCGGCTCGGAATACTACATGCCGTGGACAACTTTCGGCCGGATATCGTCGGGTTTTGGGATGCGGATCTGGCAACTCCTTTGGACACGGTATATCGGTTTCTGGATATCTTCGAGGAATTTCCCCGAGTCGAGATGGTGTTTGGCGCGCGGGTGAAACTTCTAGGCCGCGACGTGCGGCGGCGAGCAATCCGCCATTATCTCGGGCGGATTTTCGCGACTGCTGTTTCCAGCATGCTGCGCTTGCCGATTTACGATACCCAGTGCGGCGCCAAGCTATTCCGAGTCACAAGCCATACGCGGCAAATTTTCGCCGAGCCATTTCTTTCGCGATGGGTTTTCGACGTCGAGATCATCGCTCGTTATCTTCGGCTTGCTCAGCAAGATACGAAGAAAATGGAGCATATCATCTACGAATACCCGCTTGAGACCTGGATCGATATCGCGGGGTCGAAGGTTAAGCCGGCCGATTTTCTGACCGCATTTTGGGATATCGTCAGAATTCGGCAAAAGTACCTTTCCTAGCGTTCCCTCCGGCGTTCCTGATCCTTCAAATCCAACTCTTCTGATAGCCGGCGGTGCTAGCCGGTCACAAATTTCCGAAAAATTGTTTCTTCTTTATTTCCAGAAAGATGGCCGATGAGAAACCTGCCGGCACGAGTTCCTCGCTGGGATCTTCGTGTGCGGAAAGGGACTTACATGCTGCCACCGATCATCCTTCATCACCTTCTCGTTGCTCTCGGAATCCTGCTCGGCTCCTAATTAGACATTCAGAATCCGAAAGGAATCTGGAAAATAGCCGCCCAAAGCTGGTAGAGTACTATCAAGCGAATTAGCTTTATAGGAAAGAACTTCTGCCACCTTCCAGGTGGGCCAAACGGTCGCTTGTCTCGCGGCTGTTTTCGGCTCTTCGAATACTGGGTGTGCTCGCTGTTTTGCACTGTGGTCCTCTCGGAGCGGATCCAACCCAACCAACTCCTCCAATTGCCGATCGTATACGCCAAGCAATAAGGAATGGCCAACGGCTTGAAAAAACAGGCCAACTCTCCGCAGCCATTCAGCAATATACTCATGCCGCAGAATGGGCGCGGCAGGATACTGATTACGGCCGCGAGGCTGATGTACGGCTCACAATCGGCGATTTACAAATCCGGCAATTTCAATATTCGGCTGCTCTGGGGTCATTTGAACACGCTCTCCGAGCAGCCGAACAAGCCAAGAACATCACTCTCGCCGGGGGTGCAACAGCCAATCTCTCCACAATCTATGCCCAACTAGGCGATTTCGCGCTCGCAGAGCAAAAGGCAACACAATCCGTCAAGCTGCTTCGCAACTCTTCCGACCGGCCTTTTTATGTTCAAGCTCTGCTGGCTTTGGCATCGGTCGAAATCCTTCAAGGTAAAACGGCCGAAGGGAAACAGAGTTCCCAGGAAGCTATTGATGCTGCCAAACAAGCTAAGCTCACATCTCTGGAAGCCATGGCGTGGGATTACCGTGGCATTTGTCTCCTTCGTCAGGCCGCTACCTCCGGCAATAAGGCAGAACTCGCGGAAGCAGAAATAGCTCTAAAAAAGGCCTACGATATACGACACGCTATCTCCGATAAAGATGGACTGGCCATATCGGATGAACACTTGGCGGAACTCGAGATTCAAAAACAAAAGCCGGACTACGCAAAGGCTCTCGCATTCATAAATGAGGCCTTCGCTCTTCCCAGCAATACCTTCAAAATTACGCCACAATACTATCCCCTGCACATCCGCGGCGTCATTCTACAGAAGCAGAACAAAACTGCGGAAGCGCTAATTGAGCTCCGAAAGGCAGTCCATGCAGCGGAAGAGTGGCGGCGAGGGGCGCTACCAGGCGATGCCACGAATACCAGTACTGTCGTTCTTTTGCACGATACCTACCACGATTTTGCGCTACTTGCAGCCGATGAATCGCTGAAGCGTCACGATCCTGCGCTCGGCCGCGAGGCCTGGGAGGTTCTTGCGGAGAATCGCGCCGCCAGTTTGCGGGAAGAGCTTACAGCAACATACGGACGAAACCTGAAATTACCGCCCCGCTATTTTGAGCTACTTTCCCAATTGCAAACCGCCCAGGCAGGCGTCACACTCGGCGACGACAACAAGCAAGAACGTATAAAGCTCGATCGGATTCGGCTGGAACTCAGCGAGTTGGGAAATAAAATCGGGATCTCGCCTCAGAATTTAGCAGCTCAAAGTGAGAAAAAAGCGCATAAGAATTCACTTAGAGATATTCAGACGAGATTAACCGGTGATGAAGCCTTGCTCAGCTTTTGCTTGGGGAAGAACGAGTCGTTTGTCTGGTCTGTTACCGGGGATGACGTGCAGTTATATAAGCTGAGCGGGGAAAGCGAGATCAAGGCGCGAGCGGTTGAATTTACCGATGCCGTCCGGCGTGGGAGCGATTCGACCGCTGCCGGTCGCCGCCTCAGCCAAACTCTGTTCCAGCAACTGAGCCCAAGAGTGTGGCAGAAACGGCAATGGCTGATCGCCGGGGACGGCGCTCTGCTGGATGGCGTTCCCTTTTCGAATCTTCCCGATCTTTCGTCATCGCAGGGCGGCCGGTTCCTGATGACTTCGCACGATCTGAGATTTCTGCCCAGTGAGCTTCTTCTCCGGGAGCCGGAGGTTAATCCGCCAAACAGAATCTTCGTCGGGGTTGCCGATCCTATTTACAATACTGCGGATTCACGCAGGTCAAGAGTTGCGGAGCTTGTGCCGGCGAGGACAACACGGGAATCTGTCGCTTTGGCCCGATTGCCCGGAAGCGAGCGGGAAGTACGTTCCTCATCGAAGCTGAGCGGTATGCCAGAGATTAAGCTGCTCGTTGGCGGTGAGGCAACTGGCCGCGCATTCCAGGATGCGCTCTCGAAGACGCCTGAAATTGTACATTTTGCGGTACACGTTGTCAGCCCGCCGGGTCAACCCGAAGAAGCCGCACTAGCGCTGAGTTTGAACCGAACGGATGTCCCTGAGCTTCTTACGACCGAAGTCATCGCCTCCTACCGCGTTCCCGGCAGCCTTGTGGTGCTGAGCGGCTGCTC
>DAISJE010000052.1:0-14553 GCA_036821665.1 Bryobacteraceae bacterium
CTCCAAGGCAATGAAACATGACGAATACGACAAGCAAAGGAATCGTTTCGTTACGAAGCAATCATGCTGTTGACACAACCGTGAACCGCATCGAACAACTGCTGCACGACAAGGGAGTGCCGCTGTTCGCTTTGATCGATCACAGCGGAGAGGCGGAAAAATCGGGCATGAAAATGCCACCGACCAAACTGTTGATCTTCGGAAATCCGAAATCGGGCACACCGCTCATGCTTCATTCCCCGAGCGTCGCGATTGACTTGCCGTTGAAGATTCTCGTCTCGGAAGATAAGGACGGGAAGGTCTGGGTTTCCTATAACAATCTTCAATATCTTAAAGAGCGGCACGACCTCCCGGAGGCGCTGTTGCCGAATATATCCGTGATTGAAGCGTTGGCAGCGAAAGCTGCCGAATGATTTAGCGCCGCCAATTGATTTGGCCTTGGCGACACATTTAGGAGCGCGTATGACGCATCAAGTCTGGCTGGTTGAGGAGCCGAACGGGCGCTTTCTTCAGAAGGAAGTCCCGCGCCCGGTTCCAAAAGCAAAGCAGGCTCTCATAAGAGTCTCGGCGAGCGGTGTTAATCCACTGGATACCAAGATTCGGGCGGGGGCAGCCGAACACGCGCGGCAACCACTCCCGGCAGTTCTTTGCGTAGACATGGCCGGAACTGTAGAAGACCTCGGACCGGACGTCAAAAGCTTTCAGGCGGGCGATGAGGTCTATGGTTTGGTTGGCGGCGTCGGCGGCCTGCAAGGTACGCTCGCGGAGTTCATTGCTGCCGATGTTGACTTACTCGCTCGCAAACCGAAGAGCTTGTCAATGCGCGAGGCGGCCGCACTCCCGCTCAGCGTAATCACAGCCTGGGAAGGCTTGGTCGATCATGCAAAGGTAGGCCACCAGCATAAGGTGTTGATACATGCGGGGGCCGGAGGTGTCGGCTACATCGCGATACAAATCGCGCAGGCTTATGGAGCAACGGTATTTGCCACTGTCTCGGCTGAGAAGAGGGGCGTGGTAGAAGATCTCGGAGCTAACTCAATCAATTACCGCTCGATGTCGGTTGAACAATACCTGAATGCTTTCACCGACGGGAATGGATTCGACATTATCTACGACACTGTCGGAGGAGCAACATTGGACGATTCGTTTGTTTCGGCAAAGCGCTACACCGGACATGTGTTGAGCTCGCTGGGCTGGGGGACGCACTCACTGGCCCCGCTGTCGTTTCGAGGCGCCAGCTACTCGGGAGTATTCACATTGCTGCCATTGATAACCGGTGAAAACCGGGCTCATCATGGCGAAATACTTGCACGCGCCGCGTCATTTGCCGATGCTGGCAAGCTGAAGCCGCTACTCAGAGATGAAAAATTTACAACCTCCGATATCGATAGTGCTTTCGCACGCGTGTCAGCCAGGTCGCTTGGAAAGGTTGTTGTTGAGATAAACGGGTAAGGACCAGAGCCGAGGGCTTGCATTTCAGCGATTTCAGAACCCGTTAGTCCGTGAATTGGCGTTTGGGAGTTGCGTTTTGCGTCCTCACGAATCTCGTATTTTTTGGGATGCGGCCGGTCATCCGTGTCTTTTCGCAAAAAGCGTAAGGATACGGCAGCAGCAACGTCTATCAGGTATGGAAAACCTTCACGTCAACAATCACATCTGTTCAGAAATGGGTGACGTAGAGCACAAAGTCCGGCTCGGGATCGGATCGGCCGCCGCGGCAGCCAGCATCTTCGCTCCGTTGAGCTATAAGTGGAAAGGCGTGCTAACCGCGGTAGCAGCGGGTGCGCTGCTTACAGGCATTTACCGCGTCTCGCCGTTTCGGCGCATGCTTCATTCCTGACGAAGAGAGGTGCGCCGGCAACCCACGCCGGCGCTTACCTCAAAGCTTGATAAAAATCCTTCTCTGGTAAAGCCAGTAGCAGAGGTACCAAAGCACAAGAACGACAGCACAGGCTTGCGCGATGTGTCCGGTTGCGCCCAGAAATTCGAACCGAAATGTGAAAACACCCACCGCGCGATCAAGCCAGTGGTGCAAAAGTTCCGCTACCGAATAAATGAAAATTGAGTTCATCCCTACCACAACCAGCGGGAACACCGCGCTTTTGTGTCCACGCATTTCGACAAACCAATAAAAGCCGATCAGCATCGCCAGCACCCAGCCAAGACTGTAGAAGATAAAAGTTGGCGTACAGAGTTGCTTAATCATGGGAATCCAGGATCGCAATGCTAACCACAACGCGAATGACAATGCCATTCCGCCGGCCAGCGTGCGTAAGGTCGCTGCCTGTGAGCGCCCGGTCATCAGCAATCGCCCTGCCCAAACACCCGCGAGCGTCCAGACGGTGCTGGGAATGAAGTTCAGAGTGGAATAGGCCGGATCATAGTCGTAATGGAAGATCGCGCGATCGACTACCAGCCCGACACTCCCCGTTCTTGAGAACGGACCGTCCGGACCGGGAAAGGCGAACAGCAGAGCTGTCCAGAATGCAAGTATCCCGGCCGCTGCAATCACCTGATACCGCCACTTCCATTGCATGATGAAATAGCTCAGGAAGTACGTGAATGCAATCTGGGAAAGAACGTTGATCAGCTGCGGCGTTACTCGTCCGCGACCAACCCAGATGATGATCTGGCTCAAGATGACGAGCCGAATACAGCGAACGACAACATGGCGGATGTTATCGGCCCGAGTCGCGCCGTCGCTGATTCGTTTTGCGAACGCAAACGGCATCGCCACCCCCACCATGAACATGAAGGCCGGTTGAATCATGTCCCATAGAACGGCGCCTTCCCAAGGAACATGATCGAACCAGCCGGCGATCCGATGCCAGGCCGGATCGTGCTTCAGCGCGGGTAGGCCGAAGCCTCCGGAAATCAGCAGCACCATAATGAGGCCGCGGTATGCATCAAGGGCAACATAGCGCCGCAAACCCGCAGGCCGCGAATTTTCGGCCCTGATCTCGCTTAGCTGCTGAACGGCTTCCATTTGGCCTTCCTACACGCTTACGTGCAGCAGCCGGGCAGCATTGGTTAGGTACACCTTTTTCAGAACATCGTCCGGAAGGTTAACACCGTAAATGCGCCAGCGCCCTTGTGGCGGAATCTTCGCGGGGGCGTAATCGAAGTACTCGTCGTCTGTTTCGAGAAAGCGGTAATAGATCTGATACAGGTCGTCGTTGTATATCTGCTGCGGTACTTCGTTTCCGTGCGGTGTCGCGTCCGTTCCGAACAGAATCCGGTCCTGATATTTGTCGAAAAACTTGCGCGCGGTACGCGGCTGCCGGCCAAGTTCCCCGATCCGCGCCGCGATATCGACAGACATATTTGGGAAGCGGTCCATGTTTTGACTCACATTCTCCAGGTTCTCGGCGAAGTTACCGACGTGCAGCGCGATGAATTGCGTCTTCGGATGACGTGCGAACACGCGATTACGCGCCTCAATCAGCTCCGCATTGGATGGAAAATCGTGATCGTAAAAAGACCAGTCCGGATGACGATGGAGCTCCTCATAGCGCTCGTTGAACCGATCGGTCGGCGTGAAAAAGGCAATCGGATCTGAGATGTGAATGCCCACGGGCATTGCGAGTTGGCCGCAGGCGTCCCACATCGGATCAAAGCGAGGATCGTCTATCTTCACAAGCGGTCCGCTCGTGATATTTTGCCTGAGATAAAGTCCTAACGTCTTCAGAATTTTGAGGCCCTTTGCGCCGGCAGCGTGCGCATCCGCGATCGCTTGGGCCTGTATTTGCGGATAATTCGGCTCCAGAAAACGGTTATAGGAAGGCTCGGTAAACGTATAAAAGCGGCCCGGGTGCGCCTTGTCGTATTTCGCAATCGTTTCGCGCAGCCCCTCGCCGAAGCCGCCCGTCAGATTGTTGAGAGCTCGAATATTGCGGCGATCCATAACGGGAAGCAGAAAATCGGGGCTCGCCAGGTAGCGGCGTTCCGCGCCGACGGATACGCCATGTTCGTTCTTCGCGGAAAAAGACAGGTGAGTGTGAATGTCGATGACGGGGTATCGGGCGCGGCTAACCGGCGTTTCCTTGACATGCAGCATGCTCTTGGGCTCATAGTCGGAAAGCGCCAGCGGTTTTGAATCCTGATCGGCCTTATCCGGCACTCCCGCGTCCCCATCGGGCACAGCGCTAAGCATCGCTCCAGCCCCCATAGTACTTATCCACTTTCGTCGATTGACCATTTTTTTGTTTCGTTGCCTTTCGATCTGTCATATCATGCTCGTTTGCACACCTCAAAATGGCACGCATCGCTCCACGCAGGATTTTGGCTCAGTAGCCTGTTTCTTTGGGCCGGTTTCGCGGATTCCGCGACCGTAAAAATCCGGCCGGTTGAGATCCATGATGTTCTGGTAAATCCCGGAATGGGTATCCAAACGTTCCAGCGATACAACGGCGACGCTCTCAATGCCGGCGTTAAGTGGTCCGAAGCCGGCCCAACCGAGCCAATCACGCCTCCTGCCGAAAAACCCGATTTTCCGTTGTCGACGGTGGCTTATTGCCGGTGGCATTGGTCCACACTTGAACCCGAGCAAGGAAAAGTTCGCTGGGACATCATCGATCTCGCCCTACGCGAAGCCAAACGTCACGGGCAGCGCCTCGCCATGCGCCTAATGCCTTACGATCCGAAATATCCGCTGCCGGAGTGGTATCGGAATTCCGGCGCTCGCCGCGCTAACAGCGATTCGTCAAAAGACGGCAAGATCTGGCAGCCCGATTTCAGCGATCCTCTCTATTTCAAATATTGGAGCGCGCTGATCACCGAAGCCGGGAAGCGGTACGACGGCCATCCTGATCTCGACAGCGTCGATATTTCGACAGTCGGCTACTGGGGTGAAGGTTGGAGCAATTACATGCCGGAGTTCGAAGTGCAGCGCAAGTTAATCGACGTCTACTTGAAAGCCTTCAAGAAGACACCTCTTCTGATGAACTTCGACGAGCCGGAAGCGCTGAAATACGGCACCTCCCGCGGCGCGGGGTGGCGTTTTGACTGCCTCGGCGATATGCGCCCCGGCTGGGCGGAAATGTTCGATATCTATCCGCAGCAGATCGCACGAACCGGAATCCAGGATGTCTGGCAAACCGCTCCCGTCTCGATGGAGACGTGCGGTGTTCCCGAATCGTGGTTTCGGCATGGGTGGGACGTAAAGTACATCCTGAATGAGGCTCTGCGCTGGCATGTCAGCACCGTCAATGTGAAGTCGAGCGCTATACCGAAACCGTGGAAAAGTGATTTTGAAGATTTCGAGCGCAGAATGGGGTATCGCTTTGCGCTGCGCGACGCGCAATGGGAGGATGAAGTTTCCGCCGGTCAGCCGATCGGCCTTTCAACCTGGTGGGTGAATGAAGGCGTCGCACCCATTTACCAGCCATTCATTCTGGCATTTCGTTTCAGTTCGCCTGAACATTCTGCCGTGATCCGGACGGACGCCGATCTGCGCAAATGGCTTCCCGGCGATGCGGTCTTCGAAGATCCCGTTTTTGTGCCTGACGATTTGCCCGCCGGCGATTATCAATTGAGCGTTGCCATGCTCGATCCAATTACGCTCCGGCCGGCCATCCGCCTCGCCATCGAAGGCCGCGAAAACGATGGCTGGTATCGAATGGGCAAAATTCACATCAAAAACCCCACACTGAACCGCGCACGCCAGTAAGCGGATATAGGGAAATCGGGGACACTCCGGCTACCATCCGAATTGCCCCAGTGTCCGATTAGCAGGCGTGTCGCCGATTTTCCAAGTCGTCACTCCACCAGGCGCTAATTTTTTACAACCCGTGCATTACACCTACACGCCCTTCCGCCACCCTTTGTCTCCGGCTTCTTTCAAATGAATGGAAAACGATCCATCCGCATTCAGCGGTTGTGCGCACGCCCATTGCACAGGCCGCCGCACGTGGGCTTTTGATTCCAATTCCGCTCTGATCCGCAGCTCGCCGCGATTAATTTCGTGCGGCAACAGAAAAGACGCCTGGCGTATCTTTCCGCCATGCGGATGTCCGGCATCCAGATACCCGCTCCGCTGGAATTTCCCATCCGGTGTTTCGAGCGTTAACCGCAGCAGGCCCGGTATTCCGGCCACTCCATCGTTGGCGACACCCACAATCACTTCAAACGTGTTATGGCGTTTTCGCTGCCAAATCCAGGAAGGCCGGACTCTGTATCCCATGCGCTGCTGTAACGCGCGAAAACCAGCAGGGTAACGTTCATTGTAAGTTGCTAAATTCTGCGCCTCCGTCCATAACGCCCAATAATTCGCGCCGAGGTCCAGTACGTGAAGCATGGCGTTCTCGCGAAGATTTACGCCTGCAGTATCCACCGGAATTTTCGAGACATCGTATGCGCGGAGATATCCGTCTTCCATGATCACCGGCAGCCAGGGCTGATGGTTGCTCAGTTCGTCAATTTGGATCGGCTCCTCCATAATGATGCTGTCGGAGCGCAGCCAGCATCCGCAACGGATGGCCAGATTGAGTACTTCTTTGTTCCCAACTTTGCTGATATCGGGCTGCGTGTTAACTGCCAGGGGAGTTCGTTTCCAAATCTCCAACTGGAGCTTTGTCATGTTTACGAAAGTATTTTCGGCGGTCACATAATCCGGGAACGGATTCGGCAAATTGCTGGTATGGCCTTCGCCCCAGAAGCCGTATTGCATCAGATCCATCCATTCAAGCAGCGGATCGTTATCGAAGCGCGCCGCCATAAGCTCGTTTAACTCGCGAAATGCCGCTTGAAATGCCGGATGATCGTAACGCGGTTCGAGGAACTCCACTTCTTTTCCATGCCGCGGCATCGTACCGATTTTTACCAGCGGCACGCGGTCCCGAAGGAATTGCGGAAGCGCAATCTGCCCCGGCTGAAATTCCGGATTTGAAAGTTGAACGCGAAATGCCCACCGAAGCCCGTGCCGCTTAGCGGCATCGCGCGTCAAATCCCAAACCGGATCCAGATCTAATCGCCCTGGTCTGTTTTGGACGTTGCGCCAGTCGCACCGGATATAAAGAACGTCCACAAACGGCAGACTGGCCATGCGTTCGACGGCGTGCTCCAACGTCTCGTGTCCTTCGCGCACAGGCACGGCCGGACCATTCTCTTCCCAGGTATAGCCAACCAGTCCGTGGCCATAATTCCGGATATGCTTGTCCGACGGCGTCGTCGTGGCAAGCGTGTACCAGCCTTCATCCTGATCGATACCGAAAGGCCCTTGATCGAGACGGTCTGCAATAGCCGGTTCATAGCTGAACTCGAACTTGCCGCCTGATTGAGCCGTCATGCCGACCGAGACAGCCACTCCTGCACTCGCGCTCAAAAAAGCCCGTCTTCCAAACTTTCGTTTCATTTTCATTCATGTTATACTCCCTTTCATTTACATTCCAAACGAAAGAATTAAACCGAAGGAGTAGTTGTTATGAAGTACCTGTTGCTCGCCTGCTGCCTTTCGATCTCCGCTGTTTACGCTCAGGTGGACACCGCCACCATTACCGGGACTCTGCATGACCAGACCGGAGCCGCCGTACCTTCCGCCACCATTCGGATCGTGGACAACGCAACGAACGCCACGATCACCCTGCATTCCGATAGCAACGGAGCATATGTATCACCTCCGCTGCATGTCGGAAACTACAGCGTTACTGCCGAGGCGCGCGGCTTCAAGACGGCCAAGCGCGATAACGTCACATTGCAGGTGCAAGACCGGCTGCGTATCGATTTCGACATGCAGGTGGGCCAGGTTAACGAAAGCATCGTCGTCTCGTCTGAAGCGCCGCCGATCCAAACCGATACCTCATCGTTGGGTCAGGTAATCTCGTCAAGAGTAATTACGGAACTGCCGCTTAACGGGCGCGATTACATCCAGCTCGCGACGCTCACCACCGGCGTCGTTGGAACCAGCTCCGGAACCAACGGCAATACCGGCGGCAGCAGCACTGGAGGGCAGAACAGCTTCGTCGCGAACGGTGCGCGCGGAACCCTCAACAATTTCCTTCTCGACGGGATCGACAACAACTCCAACGACAATGGTGGCGTGATCCTGCGCACGAACGTCGATGCCATCCAGGAGTTCAAGATTCAGACGAACTCGTTTTCGGCGGAATTCGGCCGGAGCGGCGGCGCAGCCATCAACGCGATCATCAAATCCGGAACGAACGCGTATCACGGCGACGTTTTCGAGTTCTTACGCAACTCCTTTTTCGACGCGCGCGACTACTTCGAAGACGCTAGCACCAAGAAGGCGTCGTTCAAGCAAAATCAATTCGGAGCGACAATCGGCGGCCCAATCAAGCGAAACAAGCTGTTCTGGTTCGGCGATTATCAGGGGACAATCATCCGCAATCCCATGACGCTTGTGTCTTCCGTTCCAACCGCCGCCCAGCGCATCGGCGATTTTTCCGGACCCGGAAACGACACCATTTACGATCCTGCGACATATGATCCGGCAACCAATACGCGCGCGCAGTTTGCCGGAAACGTGATTCCGTCCAACCGGATTTCGCCGCTGGTGCAAGACATCGTGAATCTGTATCCACTGCCAAATCAGCCCGGAAAGCTGAAGAACAACTACATCATTTCGCCGATCGCACAGGACCGCATCGATCAAGGAGACTTCCGCGGCGATTACAACATTTCCGAAACGGATCAAATGTTTTTTCGATGGTCGATGAGCGGCCGCACGACTTTCACGCCAACTCCGCTCCCGGGCTTGGCTGGAGGAGGCGGTTCCAGCAGCGGAAACGGCTTTGAAGATACGATGGGAGCCGCTCTGGGCGAGACGCACACATTTTCTCCAACAACGGTCAACGAGCTTCGTATCGGCTTCAACTACGTTCATATCCGGCGCGGTGTACCCGTGGGCGGAAACGTATTGCCCCCATCGGATCTCCTTGTTCCGGGCGTACCGAACAATCCCGGCACCAATGGCGTGACACTGTTTGTACCAAGCGGTTACCGCCGCATCGGATCTCCCGGCTTTGCACCGACCATTCTCGCCAGCCAGGAACGCCAAATCACTGACGTGCTGACCCTGATTCGAGGCGGGCACAGCATCAAAATCGGAGGTGAAATCCGTTGGAGCCAGTTCAACATTTTCCAAGTTCCTGCGCCGAATGGATCGTTTAGCTTTACAGGTCAATTCACACAAAATCCGCTTGACGGCGACGGAGGCATCTCTATAGCCGACGAGTTGCTCGGGCTTCCCGCAAGCTCCACCATTTCTTCTCTACTGAATATGGGAAATCGCCAGCATGTTCCGAGCGGATTCGTTCAAGACGACTGGAAAGTAAACGCACATTTGACACTGAATCTTGGCGTGCGTTACGACTTCTTCTCTCCCCTGGTCGAAGTAAATAACAAACAGAGTAATTTCGATTACCAGACGGCGCAGCTTTTGGTGGCAGGCCGCAACGGGGCATCCCGCAGCCTGGTGACGCCCGACTACCTCAATTTTTCTCCACGCATCGGCGTTGCATGGACTCCTTTTAATTCCAACAACACTGTCCTTCGCGCTGCCTACGGAATTTTCTATAGCGGTCAAGAGATTCGTACCGCAGCACCTCTTCAACTTGCCTATAACCTTCCGTTCTATTACCAGCCATTCTTCGTAAGTGACGGAATCACTCCGGTACTTACGGTGGAGCAAGGCTTTCCGTCTGTCGATCCGGCCAATGCGGTCGACGCGCCTGTTACCAGCGTGGACACCAGATTGAAGACTCCTTATTACCAGGAATGGAACTTCGCAATTCAGCAAGCGCTACCGTCCGCAATTTCCTTGGAAGTAGCGTACGCAGGCTCGAAAGGAACCCATCTGCAAGTCTTGACCGATCCGAATCAGGTAATGATTCCCGGTCCGGGCGATGTTCAATCGCGCCGTCCCTATCCTAACTGGGGCCCGTTCGCAGCTATTCAGGATCGCGGAAATTCAACTTACAATTCACTGCAGGTGAAAGTACAAAAGCGGTATAGTCGCGGTTTGTCGTTTCTAAGCTCATTTACCTATAGCAAGGCGATAAATGATCTGCCCGAGATCTGTTGTAACCAGCCCTGGCCACAAAACAGTTACAACCTACGTGCAGAAAAAGGCCCGGCGGACTTTGATCAGGAGTTTCGCTGGGTGCTGAGCTTCGATTATGAATTGCCGTTTGGCCGCGGGCGGCAGTTCCTCAATAACAATCGCCTGCTCGATCTGGCATTCGGCGGATGGCATCTGGGCGGAATCTATACGCTCGCCAGCGGATTCCCGTTCTCGCCGCAGCTTGGTTACGATCCTTCAAATACCGGAGATCAAGGCGTAGTGCGGGCTGACCGGATTGCCAACGGAAACCTGCCAAGTGGGCAGCGCGACCCGAACCTATGGTTCGACATAAATGCCTTTCCACTTCCCGCCCAGTATACTTTCGGCAACGCAGGGCGCAATATCTTGATCGGACCCGGAGTCAACATCTTAGACGGTTCCATTCGCAAGGAGTTCGCCACCACCGAAACGCAGCGTCTGGAATTTCGCGCTGAGTTTTTCAACATGGTGAATCATCCGAATTTCGCCCAACCGGATAACTTCATCGATGACGGGCCTGGCGCAGCCGGGGTCATCACTTCCTTGGCTCAACCAATGCGCCAGATCCAATTCGGCTTAAAATACCGCTTTTAGGGTGCTGGTGTTTTTTAAAAATCGGGGACACTCCGGGCTAGAATCCGAATCGCCGCGATGTCCGATTAGCAGGGGTGTCCCCGATTTTTTGATCATCAGTCCACGTGGCCTTCTCCCTACTGCTCCGATTCCGCAATCAACTTCCTATACACCTCGCGCGCATGATCGTATGCCGCCTTTGCGTCCGGGAGTTCGCGTTTGGAAATCTTCGGAGCCTTCTGTGTCCAGCACTGATTGACGGCATTGAGACACCATTGAGCGCTCTGACGTGAGGCGCGTATCGGCTTTCCGCCAACCACAACAAAAATCGGATTGGTATGTGATGAGCCGAGGATTCGCACCGCCAGCCAGCTGCTGTGCTCAACCGGCACATCAAAAGCGATATCCTGAACGGTGCCGTCCGCAACAATATTTTTGTGAGCGACCGGCTTGCCGTTCATCACCAATTCGACAGGCACTTCACGTGTATTTCCAATGCGCGCGCGCTCAATGTGCCAGTACGGCTCTTGATCTAACGGCCGATTCTGGATATCCATTGCCGAGGCGCCCGCGGCTGCATTTTTGTTCCAGGGGTTATGTAGCGGGGTCATCCAGACAGGTTCGTCTCCAGATGCAACTCCATCCACCGGAAGGAATGCGGAAACCTTTACGCGCGCGTGTATCGTTTCGCCTCCCGCCAGTTTCACTTCGCTGTTCTTCGTCCCAACCGCTAGACCATTCACGCTGAAATCCATCAGATGGCTTCTGCCGTCCGAAACGTAGCTTCGGCCCGCGCGAAGAGCATCCAGCCAAGCCTTGTAAGTAAGCGGCCCATCAATCTTGGCGTACACACGTCCTTGGCCGACTCGCGCATCTGTAATGCAGGGGAAATCAGTCTCGCCAGATATGCGCGTCCGGTACCCGACGTTCAGCGTGTGATACCAGATGTTGAGTTCCCAAACATACGGCGTATCGGCAGCAGATATGAAGTCAACCGTGTTGGGATAAGTCACGTCGACAATGTATTCGTTAGCGCCAATGCCGTCGAATCCCGGCATTTCGTAATTGGGAAGCTCATGCGATTTCACCTCTAGCCCCCAGCCGGAATGCGCAAAGCCCGCCAGCGCTCCTTGTGATTTTGCCCAGCGCAAAACCGGCAGATCCCAGGTAGGCCACTGCTCGATTCGCTCGCAGTGCGGGTAATCCTGATCCTTGAGTCCAAGCAAAACCAAATGCCCGGCGTGGCTGGAAGGAAACCCGGAAACTTCCAGGTCATAGTGCATCAATTCGTCGGGCTTCGACAGCGGGTTATCTTTGCCGGTAAAAAACTGTTTCTGGTAGTAATAGCAAGGTCCCCACGTCAGTACCGCTCCGACGTTCAACTTTTCACCCTGAATCTGGCGCACCATATCCTCCGGGCGGACGCCTTCGGTCGGGTTCTGATAATGCGAACAGCCCGCCGCATGGACATGATGATCGCCCGAATACCAGCCGTATTTCGCAGGATCGATCCAGCGTTGCATCGCGAAAGATACTTCGTTTGATCCCGCCGCACTAACTTTCACCTGTTTCATCTGCGCGTGATATTCAGGCCCGGTCGATGCAGTCACGGTGTAAGTGCCCGTCGGCAAACGAACCGCGTCGCCGCTTGCTCGATAGACCTGGGGCTGGAAAAAGAAGTCCGGCGCTAGACGTTTCGAGGGATTCGGATAGAGCCGTCCCGCGCTGTCGCGAATCGTAAAGGCCGCTATTGTTGGAGTGCCGTTCTCATCCCGCACGTTTAGCTTCAGTGGTACTGCAGGCAACGCATTGAATAGAATCGTTATCTCATTGCGAAAACCGATATCCTGAGTTCCCTGCCCTACGTCAAAGCCAATCTCTGCGGAACGTTGCCCCCGATCACGGCTATAGACTTCCAGAATTCGGTACTCCAGCGGCAGACCGGAAAGGCGCTCCGACATCGGCTGCTTATCGTAAAGATCGACGCCCATCCATCGATTCCTGACGTCCGCGCTGGAAATCTCCTTTGGCGGCTCGGCGCTTCCGTTCGATCGAATGTAGACCGGAAGCGCATTCGGACTCTTCACCTGAAGCCGCGCCGTTACTCCGGCGGAGTTGGTCACCTTAACAAGAAACAGCCGAGTTCCGGCCTCTACCAGCTCGGGTTTTGCTGCGCCTTGCTGCACTTTCACGCGGCTCTCCGGATTAATGTCCACAATCGCGAGCGTGTACTTATCAAGGACTTCTTCGAGACCCGAAATTGCCTTTCGTTCATCGGTATCAGCTATTAGTGCGTTGATTGCATCCTGATCTTTGGGTTGTAGCGGCTCGCCCAGATATGCAAGCGTGGTCTCGACCTGGCGTATCTGCTGCGCGAAAGGTTGGAGGGGCATCCTTGTCTGCGCCGCGGCGCCCACCGCAGCAAGTAGCATCCAAGATAAGGGCCGTAACGGAAAAATTCTGCGTTTCATAACAGGCTCATTTACTGTAACGCCTCTCCGGGGGCGCTATTCTATTTCCTGTTCCCCATCTCAATATGCAACCGGATGCTCTCGACCCACACCGGCCCGCGGTCCTGGTTGTACGCCGGATTATTCACGTACTGTAGATCGAACGTTGCGAAGAATCCCGGCAACAACTTTGCGCTGTAGTAAGTCTCCCAAACATACTCCGGCGCGTAGCGGAGGCGGCCATCCCCAATGAGGAAATCAAGGCCGCCCAGTGCAAGATATTGCGCGTGGACAGCAGAAAGCCCTGCGACCGACAACGCCGTTGCAGCCGTGTCCTGCGGGCGTTTCCATCTCCGACCCGCTATGCTTACGCCCCCGGTTGCAATCCGATCGATCGCAGTAAATACAAACGACTCGGTCTTCCCGTCGTTCCACCCTAATCGGGTAAAAACGCCGGTATCGCTTGTAATCGCCTGTTCCGCGCTGATACCAAACCCATATTTCAAGGTTCCTGGTTGCCGGGTCAAAGTGATGTCCGGAGTGGCGTGCGTTTGTTGAGCCAGTTGAATCGCTTCGCTATATGTTCCCGAATCCGTGTGAAGTAGAAAGCTCATCAGTCGTATCGTGCCCTGGTGAGTTCCTGGGGCATACCGCCGCTCGATTTCGAAAACGTCTCCGCGGTCCCGAAAAATCCGCCGGTCGAATTGCGACCCATTCGCGACCGTCGGCTCAGCCATGGCGCCGTAACGAAAAGACCAGTTCGTCAGGTGCAATTCATGTACCCAGCCCCACGTGTATCCCCGCGTATCGGCCGGATAGTCGAATGCGCCGTTGTACATCGTGCCCCAACTCATAAACTGCGTACGCGGATCGTGCGAATAGCTGTTATTGTCGAAGAAATCCTCAGCGCTGAACTTTCCCACAATTAGCGTGTACCGAACCATCGGACGTGATCCCGCCAATTGATTCTCTTCGCTCTCGAAGTTTTCACGCTTGCTGCCGAATCCGAAGTCTTGCTGTATGTAGGCCCGGGCCAGATACGGTTTTGGCGTAGCGGTGGCCACACGCGGCATCTCTCCGTTTGGAAAATCCGCGATTCCGGTGACCCCACTGAAACCTTTGCCGCCCGCAAGCTCACCGTCAAGATAGATTTCCGTGTTTTCGAACAGGCGCAAACCAAAATAAAGCGTGCTCGTCAGCGATACGTCACGTTCCGGTGTATCGCGCAGACTATTCACGCCCTCGTAAGGTGAAGGGAAATTTCCGTGATACTGCCCGATCGAAGTGGCCTGCCAGAAGATATTCCAGCGCTGGTTCTGGATTTTTGCCTGAGTATTCTTATTTTCTTCCTGGCGCGGAACTTCACCGCCCTCGGCGGGAGGATTCTGCGGCGTTTGCTGTTGTGTAACGGTCGGCAGGACTTGTGCAAAGCTGGGTGGCCCAATCGGATATAAAAGCCCGAGAACAATTGCA
>DAISJE010000053.1:0-14343 GCA_036821665.1 Bryobacteraceae bacterium
GCCGCCGCAGCCTCCGAAGCAGCCTGCAAAAGCTTGTTCGTCGTCTTGCCCATCGCAGAGACGACAACGACGGGATGCCTCTCCTGCCGCTTTCGGACGATATCGGCCGCGCGCGCGACAGCTTCCCGCGATTCGACCGAAGTACCGCCGAACTTCATTACGATCATTTGCCGGCGAACCTAATCGATGAGTCCTTCGGAAACCATAAGTTCGGCATTCAAAACTGCTGCGCCGGCAGCTCCGCGAATAGTGTTATGCCCGCAAGCCACAAATTTGATATCCAACACCGGGCACTCGCGAACGCGCCCCACAAATACTGCCATTCCGTTTTCGCGCTCAGCGTCTCGGCGCGGCTGCGGGCGATCCGGCTGCTGCATATAAATAACCGGCTTTGGCGGAGCACTGGGCAATTTGCGTCTCTGCGGGACACCGCAGAACTGCTCGATGGCATTTTTTATGTCATCGGTTTTCGGCTTCGACGAAAATTCCGCCGACACAGCCACCATGTGGCCATCAACTACGGGCACGCGGTGACAGTGAGCGCTGACGCGAGCTTTCAGCGGCTTCGCCGTCCCGTTTTCTACGTCGCCGAGGATCTTCTGCGTTTCCTGCTGCATCTTTTCCTCTTCGGACCCGATGAACGGTATAACGTTGGCGACGACGTCCATCGATGCTACGCCAGGATAACCGGCGCCCGAGATCGCTTGCATCGTGGTTGCAATCACGCGCTCAATCCCGAACGCCTTTAACGGTGCGAGCGCCATCGTAAGAGCTACCGTGGAGCAGTTCGGGTTTGTGACAATCATGCCCGGCCACTGACGGTTTTGCCGCTGTACCGCGATCAGAGAAAGATGTTCGGGATTGATCTCCGGAACGATAAGAGGAACGTCCGGCTCCATGCGATGATTTCGCGAATTGGAAACAACCACATGACCTGCCTTGGCGAACTCCCGTTCAATATCCGTCGCAACAGACGCATCCATCGCGGAAAAAACCAGACGAGGAGCATGACCGGGCTTCGAATCCGATACCGCAAGTTCGCGAGCGCCGGCCGGCATCTCGCCTCCCAGCCGCCAGGACGTCGCGTCTTTCAGCTTCTTGCCGGCAGAGCGGTCGCTCGCGCCAAGCCAAGTCAGTTGAAACCAGGGATGTCCCTGCAAAAAGCGGATGAAGTGCTGGCCAACCATGCCAGTTCCTCCAAGGATTCCTACTTCTATCGTTCGCATACAGAAAAGTTATTTCGAAAGCTGAAGTACAAGCCGCTGGTATAAATCTACTGCGGCAACAAGTTCGGATTTTGGAACGCGCTCTTCGTTCGTGTGCGCGACGTGAATACTGCCAGGCCCGATTAAAAACGGCTGTCCCCATTTACTGTCAAACGCCGGAATATCGGTTGTGAAAGCGACCACGGTAGTTTCGAAACCATCAACGGCGCCAAGGTGGACGGGCGGAATGAAAAGCACCTCCTGTGCCTCTGTATCCGGCTCCGCTGCTTGCGCAACAGCCACTCGAAGGTCGCTGACATCTCCGACGGCTCTTACAAAAATCTCGGCGCGCGCCTCGTCCGGAATAACGTTCGGCGCACGTCCTCCCACAATTGTTCCGATGTTTAATGTGCACCGGCCGAGCACGGCATCGACCGGCAGCTCGATTCGACGGATGCGTTCCAGTGCGTTAAGAAGCTTTTCAATGGCGGATTCACCTAATTCCGGATACGCGGAATGGGCCATCCGGCCATGGGCGATCAGTTCCAACCGCAACGCGCCCTTCGACCCAAGTGCCAATTTGTTTTCTGTTGGCTCGCCGTTGATGAGAAATTTGCTTCCACGCGGACTGCGGGCCGCCGCGAGCGCGCCGGCGCTGTTTCGTTCTTCCCCCACGACGAACAATAAGCCCAAATTGCGATGACCGGTTTCAAGAAGTCGTACTACCGCGGTAATCATCGCCGCAATAATTCCCTTCGTGTCGCATGCACCGCGTCCCCAGATGTATTGTTCGTCCACACGAGACGCTATAAACGGCGGCACCGTGTCCATATGGGTCGAGAGCACGACAACGGGATCGCCAAACCGAACAAAGATGTTGTCCCGGCCGGGTTCAACGTGCATTCGCTCTGCTGCGCCACCGAAACGAAGGGCCAGTTCGTGGAGATATCGCCACAAAAAATCGCCGATTTCACGTTCGTTTGGAGTGACGGATTCTATATCGATAAGTTTTTGGGTCAGTTCGAATAGTTGCATCCGATTCCGTATGGCGTCACGCTTCGCGGGAAGCGGCGAAAATGGGAGGTGAACAGGCTAAAAGTGTAAGAATAGCAAAGCGGGACTTGCTTCCAGATGGCCGAAAGCCTTCATATATTCAGCCAAACGACTTCCGGCATGCCCGAGGCGTTCATCCTCGAGCCGGGCGTGCTCCCGCGTACCTGGTGGTTGCTGAAGCGATCGGTAATAGCGGCATACGAAGATAATTGCTTTAGCGTTGCGAAAGGCGCGGCTTACTCGTTCTTTCTTTCGTTGTTCCCCATTTTGACCACGCTGACCTATATCCTTGTGCTGGCGAACGCCCGGTCGGTTGTGAATGTCATCGCGGCGTTTGTGCAACAGACAGTGCCTCCGGGGGCGGTAAAGCTGGTACTGGAAAGATTGCCCGAGCGTGGCGCGAAGCCCATTTCCTTATCGGTGATCGCCATCGTGCTTGCGCTCTGGGCGGGCTCGGGCGCGATGATCAGCCTCATGGAAGGCTTTCAGGCGGCCTATCGAATCCCTTCCGGGCGGCCTGTTGTGAAACAACGTGCGATGGCCGTTTTCTTAGTTCTGATTACCGCGTTTCCCGCCGTGGGCGCATCTTCGCTCGTCATTTTCGGTAACCGGATTGAAACTGCATTTATTCACTGGATCGGCGTATCTGATCTCAGTACGCCGGTACAGCTTGCCTGGAAACTCTCACGGTACCTCGTTGCATTCTGTACCACGACCTTCGTCACGGGCCTGCTTTACTATTTCGGTCCGAATCACCGGCCCGAACCGAGGCAACTGAAACAGCCCGCCAGATCGCGATTTATGCGAGTGTGGCCGGGCGCATTTCTCTCCACTGTTCTGTGGCTAGTCACAACCGCGGCGTTTGCGTGGTATGTCGGGCACAGACTCGCCAATTACAACATCTTTTATGGCGGTATCGGAACCGTTATCATCCTCCTGATCTGGCTCTATCTGGTCGCTTGTATCGCGCTGCTTGGCTGCGAATTTAATGCGGAACGTGAACGAATTGATTCTATGCCGGTGCTGGAGCGTTCCCCGGTCGAATCCTAAGTCGCCGTTTTCACCTGCTGGAAAAAATCGGGGACACTCCGGGCTAATTTCCGGATCGCTGCTGCGTCCGGTCCGCAGGCGTGTCCCCCGATCTTAGGTTCTTCTTCCCTATACTGGGTTCGTGCCGTTTCATCTGGGCATTGACTATCAACCGCGGGGCGATCAGGGAAGCGCCATTGAGCAACTCAATCGAGGTGTGTTCGATGGTGAAAAACATCAGGTCCTGCTGGGCGTTACCGGTTCGGGAAAAACGTTCACGATGGCAAAAGTTATCGAAGCGTTCGGCCGCCCGTCTCTCGTCCTCGCACACAATAAAACGCTGGCCGCCCAGCTTTATCATGAGTTCAAGACTTTCTTTCCGCATAACGCCGTTGAATATTTCGTAAGCTACTACGACTATTACCAACCGGAAGCGTACATCCCTTCCGGTGATATCTACATCGAGAAGGAAGCCACCATCAACGACGAGTTGGACAAGCTGCGTCTATCAGCAACACGGTCCCTGTTCGAACGCCGCGATTGCGTCATAGTCGCCAGCGTGAGCTGCATATACGGCCTCGGCTCGCCGGAGGCTTATTATGGCATGCTGTTGATGCTCGAAAAGGGCCAGCACATTGAGCGCAAAGAACTGCTGCAACGTCTCGTGGAGATCCTTTACGACAGGAACGATCACGATTTTCGTCGTGGGACATTTCGTGTTCGTGGGGATGTCATTGAACTCTATCCCACTTACGATGACAACGCCTATCGCATCGAACTATGGGGTGATGAGATCGAATCGCTTAGCCAGATTGACCCGCTCCTTGGACAGGTGAAACAAACGTATCTTCGTCTTCCCATCTATCCGAGGACGCACTACGTAATGGACGCCCCAACGCGGGAACAGGCCATGCGAAGCATCGAGAACGAACTTCAGTGGTGGCATAAAGAACTCGAGTCGCAAGGCAAACTGATTGAAGCGCAGCGGCTGTATCAGCGCACAATGTTCGATCTGGAAATGATTAAGCAAATCGGTTATTGCCATGGGATCGAAAACTACTCACGGCATTTTTCGGGCCGGCTCCCGGGCGAGGCTCCGCCTACTTTGCTGGATTACCTTCCGAACGATGCCCTTATATTTATCGACGAAAGTCATCAAACGGTTCCGCAGTTGCAGGGCATGTATCACGGAGACAGGTCGCGAAAGGATGTTCTCGTCCAGTACGGATTCCGGCTTCCTAGTGCGCGGGATAACCGGCCGCTCACTTTTGAAGAATTCGAAAATCGCGTAAACCAGGTCATTTATGTATCCGCTACGCCCGGACCGTACGAACTGACGAAATCCGCAGGCGTTGTCATAGAACAGATCATCCGGCCGACGGGTCTGGTCGATCCCGAAATCGACGTACGCCCGATAAAAGGCCAGGTGGATGACCTTCTGCATGAGATTCGCTTCCGAGCTGAGAGAAATGAACGAGTGCTGGTCACCACTCTTACTAAGCGGATGTCGGAGGATCTCGCGGAGTACTATACCGAAGTCGGAGTCAAATGCGCTTATCTGCACTCCGAAGTGAGTACTCTGGATCGCATTAAAATTCTGCGTGATTTGCGGCGCGGCGCTTACGATGTCCTCATCGGAGTCAATCTATTGCGCGAGGGGCTGGATCTCCCCGAAGTCTCGCTTGTCGCGATTCTCGATGCCGACAAGGAGGGTTTCCTGCGATCAAGCGGCTCTCTTATCCAGACCATTGGCAGGGCAGCGCGAAATGTTCGTGGACGCGCCCTCCTTTATGCGGATGTCATTACGCAAAGTATGCAACGCGCCATTCGGGAGACCGAGAGGAGGCGCGCAATCCAGCAGGCTTATAACGAGGCAAACGATATTACGCCCGAATCGATCGTTAAGCCGATTGATATGAGTCTGGTCGCCATTGCCGACGCGGATTATGTTACTGTACCGCTAGATACCGGCGCGGATTCCGATGTGGAATTAACGCCGGAAGCGCGCGAAGCCTTGATCGCGGAGCTCGAGGTTAAGATGCGGGAAGCCGCAAAGATATTTGAATTTGAAAAGGCAGCGCAGTATCGCGATCGGATGAAAGCTCTCAAAGAGGGTGAGATGTATGAAGCAGCGGCTGCCACTCGGCCTGGTGGTGGAGGGTAGCTCCACCAACTCTGCACTCCTGCGGTTAGCGAGTGTTACTGAGGAGTTAGGACCGGTCAAATCCGGGAGTGTGCGTGTAGCGCGTCGGCTTTCAAATTTTTTGAAGGCCGGTTACGCAGTCGCACAGTATGAAGATCTGCAAGCCGCGCGTCTTATTCTGCTTCGCCTGCCGGATTCGGCTGTTACCCGCGTCGTAAATGAAATTTGCGAGTCTGGCCTGCAGTTCAAGGATTTATCCTTTGTGCTTTGTGGAAGCTGGCTGAGTAGCGATGTTCTGCGACCACTTGCGGACCGCGGAGCAACTATAGCGACGGCGGTTTCCGTGCCAAGCTCCCGGCAACGATGGTTCGTTGTGGAGGGACAATTACCCGCCGTTCGTCAGGTACGCCGTCTTGTAGACCGAAACGAAGGGAGCACCTTCGAGCTGCGGCCCGGGACGAAGCCACTCTATTTCGCCGCTCAACTTCTTGTTACCGCGCTCCCGTTGCCGCTGTACTTCGATGCGCAGCAGGCACTGCGCTCCGGCGGAATTACCGGAAATCACTTGTATTCGTTGATAGATGAAATGTCGAGAGAGATGTTCCGTTCCTTCGCAAATGGGGCGCGCGCGACATGGGGAGGACCGCTGACGGAGTGCTCCGAAGAGACGGCCAACCAATACTTGAGAGCCCTTCGTGAGAGTCAGCCCCAGATCGCCGAGGGAGTGGAAGAGCAATTGGCCTGGGCGCGCCGGAGAATTCGCAGGGGGATGCCACAGGAATAAACGCGGCTTCTATACTCCGTTTATAGTGGTAAAGTAACTGCAAAGGCGTTGGAGTTCGCCTTTAACCGCCCTCCTGGGGAAGATGACTCCTACTCGCACAAATAAGTGTGTGATTACGAGGAATCTTCAAGATGACTAAATATGTCCTAATCATGCTAGGCGGCGCTCTGGGAGCGGGTTCACGATTCGCGGTCGGCACCTTCGTCGCACGTTTCTATACCGCCGTATTTCCCCTCGCAACATTTCTCATTAATGTCAGCGGATCTTTCCTGATTGGGCTGTTGATGATGTTGTTTCTATACCGGTCGACCATTAGCGCAAACTGGCGGCTCTTTCTCGTTACCGGCATTCTGGGAGGGTACACTACTTTTTCGAGTTTTGAATGGGAAACATTCTTTGCCATTCGGAGCGGAGCGAGCCCGGTTGCGATCCTATACGTGCTGCTAAGTGTGGTGCTTGGGCTTGTAGCCGCGTGGCTTGGGGCACTGCTTGCCGTTCGCCTTTGGGCTTAAGAAGTATCTTCGTTCCGGCGATATACTGGTGATCTCGCCGTGACCTTGAAGCTGAAGCGAACGCCGGCCCTTTATTTGGTGGGCTTTATGGCAAGCGGCAAAACAACCATTGGAAGCGCCATAGCGGAAGAGCTCGGCTGGCCCTTCACCGATATCGATCGTGAGATTGAAGCCCGGCAAGGGAGGAGCATCGCCGAAATCTTTGTCAACGATGGTGAAGCGGTATTTCGCGAGCTGGAAACGGAAACGATCCGCAAACACGTATTGGAGATTGAGGCTGGTAATCCGTGCGTCATCGCCCTTGGAGGCGGCGCTTTTGTGCAGCCTAAAAATTGGGAGTTGATTCAGAACAACGGCATTGCTGTATGGCTCGATTGCACGCTGGAAACAATCCGGAAACGTTTGGGCGAAGATACAACGCGTCCGCTTGCGACGGATAGAGGCCGCGCGCTTGAAAAGCTCTACGAAGACCGGCGTCCGTTATATGCGCGCGCCGATTTCCGCATTGATGTCGACACCGCGGAATTACCCGAGATCGTGCAAAAGATCCTGCGGCTTCCGATTTTCTGAAATCCCCGTGACGCGCCCTCGAAGCGGATTACGCCGCGATGCCCTCGCCATTTTAAAGGCCGCCTTGGCTGCCGCAGATGCGGGAAACGCGGTAACACGGCATTTTTCTGCCTCAAAGGGCCGCCTTCGCGCAGGCACGACATCGATTCCACTGAAAGAATTTGATCGCGTCTTTCTGATCGGAGCCGGAAAAGCCGCACACCAAATGGCCGCCGCTGCACGCCAGGTGCTTGGGAATGCGCTGACTGGTGGGATGATCGTGACGAAACACGGGCATGCCGGCCGGAGCTTGCGCCGGATTACTGTGATCGAGGCGGGACACCCAATCCCCGACGAGCCGGGGCTGATCGCATCCCGTCAGATCCGCGATCTCCTGAGAGAGCTGAATGCCCGCGATCTGCTGATTGTTTTGATCTCGGGTGGCGCATCTGCCTTGTTACCCGCGCCCATTGAACCAATCACACTTGTCGAAAAACAGCAAACAACCCATCTCCTGTTGCGTGCCGGTGCTGATATTGGCGAACTCAATACGGTGCGCAAACACCTTTCGGCGTTGAAGGGCGGCCAATTGGCGGCGCTTGCCTATCCTGCGACCATAATCAGCCTTGTTCTGTCCGATGTGATCGGCGATCGGCTCGATGTGATTGGCTCCGGCACCACAGTTCCTGACTCGAGCACGTTCGCCGACGCTCTTGCGGTCATTCAGAAATACAAGCTGACCGTAGAAATTCCGCGCTCGGTTCTAGCGCGCTTACAAGACGGCGCAGCCGGCAAGTTACCGGAAACGCCGAAACCCGGCGATCCGTTGTTTCGCAACGTTCATAATTTCATCGTAGGGAGTAATCGGCTGTCCCTCGAAGCGGCTGCCGCTGAGGCGAAGACATTTGGTTACCGCGCGCTAATCCTGTCGAGTACTATGCACGGCGAAACGCGCGAAGTAGCGCGCGTACAGGCGCAAATTCTGCGCGAGATTCAGCTCTCCGGGCATCCATTGCGCCGCCCCGCTTGCATTCTCTCGGGCGGTGAAACTACCGTCACGGTTACCGGTTCCGGCAAAGGTGGACGCAATCAGGAGTTCGCGCTGGCCGGAGCCATTGAAATCGCCGGCCTGGACGATTCGTTGATTTTGAGCGCGGGAACCGACGGGACCGATGGCCCAACCGATGCCGCGGGCGCCGTCGCGACAGGCGATACAGTGAGGCGCGCTACCGCGCTCGGACTGGATGCAAGCAAGCATCTGTGCGCCAATGATGCTTACCCGTTCTTCGATGCGCTTGGCGATCTCATTCGCACTGGTCCAACCGGAACAAACGTCATGGACATTCATTTGCTCTTGGCCGGCTCGTAGAAACTGAGCGAGTTGTCTCCTTGCTTCAGCACGCGAATTTTTGTGAGATCCCCATATTTCTCCTCCAGGTTCAGCCGTGATGCATGCTGCGCAATAACGAGCCGGCTCGCCGTTTGGGAAAGGGTCAGCAAAGTCTTGCCGTATTCCTGTTCCTGATCGTACGGCGGATCGATGAATACGATATCGGCCGGATAGTTGGGCAACAGAACAGATACACTGCCGCGAACCACCGTTGCTTCCACCTCGATTTTGAGTGACCTCAGATTCTCACGAATAACTGTGATCGCCGCTGGTTTCCGCTCGATCAGGATCACTTGTTTCGCCCCGCGGCTTAGCGCTTCAATCCCAACCGCCCCGCTACCCGCATACGCATCGAGAAAGACCGTCCCGGTAATACGCGGCGCAAGTACGTTGAAGAGCGCTTCGCGAAGGCGATCGGGTGTCGGTCGTACAGCCAATCCGGAAATAGTTTTCAATTTGCGGCTACGGAACCGTCCGGCTATGACGCGCATTCAGCCAACCTGTACGAACCCGTATCTGCGCTGCCAGTGTTCCTGAATATGGTGAACGACGCCGCGCAATTCCTCGCTGTTGCGGCCGTCGATCACACGTTGCGCCTCAGTCCTTGCCATCTCTAATACGTCGGAATCGCGTATCAGATCCCCTAAGCGCAATCCTGGTATTCCAGACTGTTTCGTTCCAAAGAACTCGCCCGGGCCGCGCAGCCTCATATCCATATCCGCAATGTAGAAGCCGTCGTTCGATTCCACTAGCGTCCGAATTCTTTCTCGCGCAATATCGTTCAGCTTGCCTGTGACCAGAATGCAATAGCTCTGATAAGAACCGCGCCCCACCCGTCCGCGCAATTGATGGATCTGAGCCAATCCGAAGCGTTCGGCCTGTTCGATTACCATCACGGATGCGTTTGGCACATCCACACCGACCTCAATTACCGTTGTCGCAACCAAAATCTTTGTGTGGCCGCCTTTGAAGTTCCGCATGGCCGCGTCTTTTTCATCCGCGCCTAGCTTGCCGTGCAACAGTCCAACGGATGTGTTTGGGAACACCTTGCTTGACAAGTGCGTGAACATGTTTTCGGCTGCCTTGACTGCCTCGGTTTCCGATTCCTCGACAACCGGATACACGACGTAAGCCTGGCGTCCGGCTTTGATCTCTTGCGCGACAAAGCTGTATACACCCTCTACGCTGCTTTCCGGCACGTGTTTCGTAATAACCGGTTTGCGTCCGGGCGGCAGTTCGTCAATAGTCGAAACATCCAGGTCGCCATAGATAGTCAGGGCCAGCGTACGAGGAATGGGCGTCGCCGTCATCACCAGCACGTCCGGCTGTTCGCCTTTCCTGAATAACTCCAGGCGTTGCCGCACGCCGAAGCGGTGCTGTTCGTCGACAATCGCCAATCCTAATTTTCGAAAGCTGACATCTTCCTGAATTAGGGCATGTGTGCCCACAACCGCGTGTATCATGCCTTCGGCCAGCAAATGTTTGATCTTTTGCTTTTCATGTGCAGTAGCTGAACCCGTGAGGGACGCCACGACATATCCGAGCTTTTCCAGTAACCTCTTGAAATAGGCATAATGCTGCGCCGCAAGAATTTCAGTAGGAGCAAGCACGGCAACCTGATAGCCGTTTTCGATGGCGATTACAGCCGCTTGCGTCGCAATGATGGTTTTCCCACTGCCGACGTCGCCTTGCAGCAAGCGGTTCATGGGATGCGGATGCTTCATATCGTCCGCGATCTCCTGGATTACGCGTCGTTGCGCGGCAGTCGGCTTGAACGGCAGCATTTTTTTGATTTGCTCGCGCGCCCGTTCGGTAACTGCAAAGGTAATACCCGTCGCGGCTTTTGCTTTCGTCTTTTTCAGAGCCAGGCCGCACTCCAGCCAGAAGAATTCATCGAATATCAACCGAACTTGTGCCGGCGTCCGGAACTCGTTG
The DNA here is from genome assembly GCA_036821665.1 of Bryobacteraceae bacterium. Lineage (GTDB taxonomy): Bacteria > Acidobacteriota > Terriglobia > Bryobacterales > Bryobacteraceae > Bog-105. Next base: position 10,601 of record DAISJE010000053.1, read on the forward strand.
AGCAATTGTAGATCTGTATTCGGCGGCGGAGCATGCACCTCGCGAATAGCATCACACAGTTCCGGAAGCTGTATGCGAGCGCGAACGCTCGACGGCAATGCGTCCTCCGGCATGGGTGCCTGTTTCAGAATCCGATCGATGAGTAAACGAAATACACGCGTCGAAATCTTGCCGGCCGCTTCGTATACCGCTACGATCCGGCCATTGTGAAGCATCTCGTCCTCGTCATGTGTGTCGGAAAGGATCTCTACTTCCGGCTGCACCATCAGACGGTGGCCGCTCGAACCATTCAACTCCACCTTCCCGAATAGAGCAACCCGCCTGTCCGGCAGCAGGCTATCGGCGTAACGCTCCCCGTGAAACCAGCGGCCTTCGAGGACTGCGCCACTGCCATCGTGAAAACTTGCTTCGAATAGCCCCAGACTCCTCCGCTTGAAACCGGCCAGCCGGGCTGACTTAACTTGCGCAAGCACAACGGCCTTTTCGCCAGGCGCGAGCGCAGCGATTCGCTTCACATTGGTGCGGTCTTCGTAACGGAAGGGAGCGTAATAGAGTAGATCCGAAACTGTCAGCAACCCCTTTGCGGCCAGCATTTCGGCGCGCGCGGGGCCGATGCCTTTCACATATTGAAGTGGAGTGGAAAGATCCAAGTTCTAGGCTACTTCGAGCCTCGTTTGTGGCGTCCGCATACAGGAAAGCGGACTCCTAATCTCAAAACATCACTTTGAGCGAAAACTGAATCTGGCGCGAATTTCCAGCGGTGCGGCTGATCACGCCGAAACCAGATCCGGTAACCGTATTAGACGGTAAACCGAAGTTGACGATGTTGAAAAGATTAAATAGCTCGGCGCGAAATTGGATGTCGATAGCGGTCCGCCCCAGTTCAAGGGGCGTGTCCTTGATCACAGCAAAATCGAAATTGTGAAGTGCCGGTCCCCGAAACGTATTTCTACCTAAAGAACCGAATACGCCGCCATTCGGTCCGGTGCCTCCGGGAACCCCGATCGGAATTGCAAAGAAGGATGCGTTTTCTGAGCCGCGGCCAAAGTAGTCTTCGCGAATTGACCGGCTGGTGGACAGGTCTGGAGTACCGGTCTGATTCGGGCGATCGGTCCCGTTCGATCCTGCTCCTGTCTGCTGCACGCCGGAGTATACGGTAAATGGCATGCCGCTGGTAATCGTGGAAACGTTGAGGATCTGCCAGCCGCGAGTGAGCTTTGCCCCGAGCGGCCGCAACAACGAAAGGCGGTCCGCATGCAAATCCTGAATGAGCGTGACGGTCAGTGCTCGCTCCACGTCAAAAGTGGACGGTCCTTTTTCGGCCCGTGTGTCAAACGGATCCTGTGGCCAGGCGGGAAACGTTGTTCCGGAGACGCCGCTCGCGAATCCGCCGATCACCGTGCTGACATCGTCCAGCGACTTCGACCAAGTAAAACTCGCCTGAATTTGCGGACCGTTCTCCGCGATCGCCCCTTGTAGCGAGGTTTGCAGCGCATGATAAGTCGAATGCGAGCGGTTTGTCATCAGCATTTCAGTACCGAACCCTCCGATTGTTTGCCCGGAACCATCGAATTTTGTGTATGGAGCAAACGCAGGTGAAGCTCCGGAATAGGCGTTGGGGAAATTAACGGCGGGCAAACTGATGCCGGCAGTCCCCACATAACCCACGCTCGCGTTCAGCCGCCCGAAGGTTCGCTCGAGTGACGCCGTCCAGGTCCCTAAGTATGCATTGCGGAAATCTTGCGAGATGGCATTGACGTTCAGCGGGCTGATCCGATGGCTCGGGGTCAGCGCTGCGATACCTTGGTCAAATCGGTCCACATCCCAAACCGTATTGGCCGGCACTGCTTTGGAGTCGCCCGAAGCTAGTATGTTTACGCCGCCGGGCGTATAAACGCCGGGCAAATCTTGCGGAGTAATGCGTGTACCGAATACCAAGGGCGCGCCTGGCGAGGCAGTTAGTCGCGGATAGTCGACATATGGCGCGGCGCCCGTCAATAGATTGTCCTGCCAGATATTCGGCGGAATGGTTGTAAGTGCCCCGCCCGCTCGAATCCACAGATTCTTACTCGCCCGCCAGTTGATCCGAACTCGCGGACCCCAATCATTGGCGAACAACCTGTAACTGGGCTGGGGGTTGATTAGGTACTGTTGTGCCGGTCCGCCAGGTCCGGATACGAACGCGACTCCTGCACTCCGCTTAGCCCTCTCCGAAATGGGCCAGTACAGCTCATAACGCAATCCATAATCGAGCACAAACCGGTCGGAAATTTTCCACGTATCTTCCGCATAAAAGTTGATGTTGTAACGCGACACTGCGGCCACGCCAATCTGGCTGCCTTGCGGGAAATCGGGCGGCGCTACCGCGACTGTATAGGAAAAAGCGCTTCCCAGAAGCAAAGCGGACAAAGTGTCGGGTAGTTGGTCGCCCGCTTGAATATCGTGAAGTCCCGAAAGAGAACGTATATTAGTCGTTGCATACGACGCGCCTCCGCCAAATGTGTATTGCCCGTTGGGAGCAGTTCCGAAATACGTTGAATCGCGGTTGGCCCTGAATTCCGCGCCTGCTTTTATCGAGTGTTTCCCCCTTGTCCAGGCGAAATTTTGGCGACCTTGAAACAGATTCCCAATGGATGCGGTTACGGATCCCGCCGCGGCGTTAAACGGCTCATATAAAGCGTCGCCGAACACGAGAGCCGGATCGATGTGATCGGCCGTGGGAAAGGATGGAGTGGTTCGCGTAAAGCTGATCGACGATTCCGAAGAGAAGCTCGGTGACGGCGTCCGAATCCATGTCAGTACGGCGTTGCGCTGATGATCGACGTATAAAATCCCGAAAGCCGGATCAATGGCAGTCTGATCCGGGTTAGTCGTAGGGCCGGAAAGATTATTAATTGTAAAGCGCGCAAATAAGTGATCTTTGGCCGAAACCTGATGATCCAGGCGAATCGAAAACTGATCGGCGTTGGTGCTGACATTGGAAGATGTTGCATAAGTGCGAGCGCCGAACGGGCCTTTCGGATCGTTCGGGAGCGGATAACGGGCCAGCAGTTTGGAAATACTAGAATCTACCGGAACCAGCAGCGTATCGCCTGGGAACGCAGTTATATCTCTGCCCATCCTCTCAGCGGCAGTCGGAACAGGCAGCACTTGCGTCGTTCCCAAGACCTGGCGGAACCCTTGGTATTGCACAAAGAATTCTGTCTTGCGCTCTCTTCCATGCAAGCCGGGAATCGCCAGCGGGCCGCCTAATGTAAAACCGAACTCGTTCCGCCGAAAGGGCGGGATGCGACCTGGATTTACAATCGATCTCCGATCGAAAAAGTTACGCGCATCGAATGCGGAGTTGCGCACAAATTCAAAAATCGATCCATGAAAACGGTTTGTGCCCGCACGCGTCAGAATATTGGTAAAACCAGCCGCTCCGCGACCGATGTCAGCCGGCATCCACCCGGAATCGGATTGAATTTCCTGCACGGCATCGACGTTGAAATTAGAAAATGTCGCGCCGCCCATCTCGGGATCGCTGATATCGGCGCCGTCCATCGCAAAGACGGCCTCCACGCCGCGCTGCCCGTTTACCGCAAACTGCTGCGTGAAATTGGTGGTCCCATTCGCGTCGGTCATCGTACCTGCGGCAAGCAGCAACAACTGGCTGAAGTCCCGCTTGTTTAGCGGAATGCCGGATACTGCGCTGGCCGATAATGTTTCGCCGCCGCTAGCTTCCGCTTTGACCGCTAGCT
>DAISJE010000054.1:0-14090 GCA_036821665.1 Bryobacteraceae bacterium
GATCATCGGCTTCAGCGCGCGGAGCGCCAGGTTGCCGTGGCCCACTTCGCGACGTCCCGGCCCGCGCATAAATCCCACCTCACCAACACTAAACGGGGGGAAGTTATAGTGCAGCATGAAGCGCTTTGAGGTCTCGCTCGGGTCGAACATTTCAATCCGCTGCTCATCGTCTTTCGTGCCCAGCGTGGTGGTCACTAGTGCCTGTGTTTCTCCGCGTGTGAAAATGGCGGATCCGTGCGTGCGGGGCAGAACGCCGACTTCGCACGTAATGGGACGAATCTGATCGAAAGCGCGGCCGTCCGGACGGCGGCGATCCTTCAGCATCTCGTCGCGGAAAATCCGTTCCTTAAGATAGTCGAAGGTCTTCCCTGCCTCCGCCTGATCGGCTTCTTCGGTATATAGTCCGAGGGCCTTCTGCTTTGCCGCATCCACGCGCGCGTAGCTTTCGAGCTTCCCGTGCTTCTCGGTGTTCAGCGCGTCGCTCAACTCGGCGCGAACCGAATCGGAGATCTTGTTAAGCATCTCCTGGTTCGTTTCCGGCGATGTAAATTCGCGCTTCGGCTTACCTGCGCTCTTTATCAACTCGCGAATAGCCGTTGCGATCTTCTTACAGCAATCGTGACCGAACTCGATCGCTTCCAGTACTTCGGCTTCGCTTGCTCCGCTGGCTCCCGCCTCGACCATCACGATTCCCTGCTCGGTTCCCGCAACGACGATGTTCAGTTTGGCGTCTTTCGTCTCTTCATAGCTCGGATTCGCGCGATATGTTCCGCCTATCAGGCCGACGCGGACACCGCCCAGCACGTGATGAAAAGGAATATCGGAGATGGCTAGTGCTGCGCCTGCGCCGATAATGGCCAGCACGCTTGGATCGCGCTCGGGGTCGGCTGACAACACCATCGCGATAATCTGTGTTTCGCAGCTAAATCCCTCCGGAAAAAGCGGACGCACCGGACGATCGATCAGGCGGCTGGTGAGGACTTCTTTCTCCGACGGACGCCCTTCGCGCTTGATGAATCCGCCCGGAAACTTGCCGGCGGCATAGGTGTACTCACGATAATCCACCGTCAGGGGAAAGAAGCTGGCGCCGGGCTTGGGCTTCTCTGTGGCGCATGCGGTGACCAACACCACCGAATCGCCTGAACGAACAACAACAGACCCATTGGCCTGTTTAGCAACTTTGCCGGTCTCGATTGAGACCTTCGACCCGTAAAGGTCTATTTCAACTGTATGTGACATGAATAATTCCCGATGTAGTCGGGATTAAGCGAGGACTTAGAGCGGAAGCGGAGGGACCATTTTCCAAAATGGTGTTACGCGAACTCAATTCGAAGCCGTTCATTTGATCCGGCCCGGTCGCGCCTGCTTGAGAACCGTAACTAGCGCCGAATCCCGAGACTCTGAATGAGAGTCTTATAACGTTCCGGACTGCGATCTCTCAAATAGTTGATCAGCTTGCGACGGTGTGCCACCATGCCCAGTAAACCCCGGCGCGAATGATGGTCTTTTTGATGCGTCTTAAGATGCTCTGTCAGTTGAGAAATACGCTGACTCAGAAGGGCAATCTGGACCTCTGACGACCCCGAATCCGATTTGTGGACTCGGTATTTGTGAATGATCTGCGACTTTTGTTCAACCGCCAGGGCCATGCTAGAAAACGATACTCCTCGTCTTTACCTTAATCTCGATTTTTTCCTTCTCAGGGTAACACATCGGCGGCCGTAATGCACGGAAGCTACTGTATATGCGAAGGTTGCGGCTTACCGCAGTTGTGCCGATTCGGTGCGCTGGCTCGAATTTACCAGCTGTTTAACGTCCTCCAGCTCTTTTTTCAGGCGTGCCCCGCGGCGCGCCAGAGCGATGACATACAAAAGCACAATGAGCCAAGCGGCCAGAAAGCCGTAAAACATGAAAATGAAATTGCGGTGGTCCATAAGAGTCCTTGTAAATTAAGCTGCGTTCGCGAGCCGGCGAAGCGAATCGATTTCACGGGCTGTGGCTTCCTGACGCGTGCGTACCAATACCAGCGCAATCGCCATCAGCAGGATCGCCAATAAGTTGAGATAGAAAATACGCTCCATGGCCGGGTCCATCGTACCGCCTCCGGTACGGATGCTCAGCACAGGCCCAGGATGATTGTTCCGGAACCATTCGATCGATTTCCATACGATCACGACATCCACACAGCCGAAAATGCACAGCGCGGCCGACAAGCGTGCGCGTTGCGTCGGCTCCTCAATAGCCCTGCGCATCATTAGATAGCCGGCAAAAATGAGTACGCACACCAGCGCCGAGGTGAGCCGGTAATCCCATGTCCACCAGATGCCCCAGATGATCCGTGCCCAGATGCTCCCTGTCACGATGTTCACGACTGAGAACACTAGCGAGACCTCGACAATAGAGGCCGATAGGGAATCCCAGCGGAGATTATTCGAGCTGAGATACAACACGCTGAAGGTAAGCGCGACGAAATAGCCGATCATGCCTACAATGGCGGCGGGAGCATGGAAAAACAGGATGCGATAAATGGCGCCCTGCATCGCCTCATCCGGCAGAACCATGAACATCTCATAGAGGTTATATGAGAGCAGCGCGGCGGCCGCTATGGCCAGCCCGATCGCAATCTTTTCACGCATATCTATTTATTTTCCTACGTATTAATTGACCAGAATCGTATCGGCAAGCCCCACTGCCAGCGCCGTAAACACAATATCGAAAACAATCAGCAGCCGGGTCCAGAGCATCTGATCGGTCTGCGATGGCTGTGCGCTGAACAGCAGATTTGTAAGTTCAATCGCCGCGATCAGCAGAGGAATCAGCAGCGGATAAATGATAACCGGCAGCATCAATTCCCGAAGCCGTAGATTTACGGTCAGCGCTCCGAACACAGCCCCTACAATGGCAATTCCCCACGTCGCCAGAATGAACGTAATCACAAGCGGCCACGGGTGCAGCCACCAGCGAACGCCGTAAAAAATACCGAAGATAAACATCGACACGAACTCGACAACCAGCAGAGTGGTGAGATTCGCGATAGCCTTTCCGATCAGCAGACTGGATCGCGACAGCGGCGACGCCAGCAACACATCCAGGCATTCATTCGGCAGTTCGCGGGCGAAGCCGCGATTAAAAACCAGCGCGCCGGCGAACGCAAATACCAGCCACAAAAGTCCCCCGGCAATGTCGATGGTCTCTTCCGAAGTCACATCGAAAACAAAGCTCAGCAGTAACAGAATGGTGATCGCGAAAGCTCCTGCAGCGTTGAAAGACTCCTTGGTGCGCAGCTCGACGGCAAGATCTTTACGAGCAATTGAGAGCGCCTGTTGGAGAGTTTTCATCGTTCGTAGCGGCCGGGCATGCCCGGCCCGTCAAGCGGCTCCCGAATCCATGTACTGCCGGTACAGAAGTCCTGGATCTTCCAGCATCTCCGTCGTTCGCTCCCCGCTAAAGCAAAGCCGGCCGTTTTCGATAAGCGCCACATGCGACGCGATGGCAAAGGCTTCCCGGAGTTGATGCGTGGAAAAGATAATCGTTGTGCCACCTTGACGCGCCTCCACCAGCAACTCACTCAGCATGGCGATGGCGCGATCGTCCAGCGAAGTAAAAGGTTCATCCAGTAAAAGAACCTTTGGCCTATGAAGAAATGTCCGCGCGAGCGCAAGCCGCTGCCGCATACCGCGCGAAAATTGCCGCACGGGCATGCTCGCCACTCTCGCCAGTCCCACCCGATCCAGCCACTGATTTGCAATCTCCTTCGTATCCTTAATACCCGCTACCCGGGCAAAGAAAACCAGATTGTCGAACGCCGGCAGGTCGTCATAGACCCCAATACCATGCCCCAGGAAACCCGTTTCGCCGCGCGCGCGCTCAGTGCTGGGCGATTGTCCCATCACGCTCACATTCCCGCGCTGGAAAGTAGAGAGTCCGGCAAGAATGCGCAATAAAGTTGTCTTCCCTGCCCCGTTACGCCCTAACAGCGCGCAGCAGGAACCTGCCTCAACCAACAACGACAGGTCGCGCAAAGCGGCGTAGTCGCCGTAAAACTTCCACACGCGTTCCAGCGCGATGGGATCAGCCATTGAATCGATCGCTATTTCCCGTATGAAGAGCGCACCGGCGAGCTTCGGTATAGCACCACCAAACCAACGCCAAGGATGCAGAACGCCAGAGCGATCAGCCAGGAGAGGTGCGCGTAAATCCGAGGCTGTCCCTCGGTGACTTGCGGCGAATCGCCGTCGTCTTCCTGCGCTGTTTGATTGTTATCGTTGTGCAGCGAGCCCGTTCCTGTCACATCGACCGAAAACGCTCCCGGCGCAACGACCGTGTAAATCCCCGCCTGCGTCTTCGGCTCGGTCCCGACGCTTTGGATATCTTTGCCCGCGAGCGTCACACCCGATGGAGCAATGAGACGCAGCGGCCCCGCCGCCATACCTTTCACATTCACAACGCGGCCTTGAAATGTAAGCGGCGATCCGGTGGGAAGCGAATAGTTCACGTCAATTTCGGTCTGTCCCGGCTTAAGCGGAAAATTGACCTTGAAAATATCGGCTTCCTTCGTCTTCTCGGCTGGACGCGGCAGTGGCATCCCTTGCGCTCCTTGCGCGTTGACGCGCACTTGGCCCTTCGCGGCGGGAGGGAGATAAAACAGTAAACTGCCGAGCGCATCGTTATCGTACGTTGTATTCGAATTGTTTTGGATGATGACAGTTTCCGACACCCCCGTCTGACTGGCGGACGGTTCAATCAGCAGCATCCGTTCCGCAACACGCGCCACAGCCGGCGATTTTGTTGCTTGATAGATATCCAATTCGACATTTGACGTCGGCACGTTGGGTGTCATCAGCTTGTTGTAGTCGACACCCTCAAACTTCGCCTGTAAAAGCTGCGGCCCGCCGCCCGGTTCATCCCGCTCGAACACAAAGTGTCCGGCCGCATCGGTCGTCGTCTGGCCTATGGTCCGCATGCCGCCTTCGCCGGGCTTTACAAGAAGAACAGCTACTCCCGCTTGAGGCTTTCCGCTTGTACGATTGATGACCGTGCCATCCATCGCGGCGAAAACAGAGACGCATCCAACCGCAAAGAGGGCCGAAACTCGAAGCAGCATCTTCATGCGATCGCTCTCCCGCATTCTCCACAGAACTTCAGGCTCTGCTGGAAGCTTGCCCCGCAATGCGGGCAAACCGTTGCAGGCCGAACCGCCGGCTTTGGAGCCGCAGCCGGTTTTGCCGCAACCCGCGTAGGTTGGAGTCCTAGCCGCTTAATCGTCTCTTCCGTTTCAGCCAGAACGCCCGCTAATTCTTTCTGCAATGCCTGCTTTGTTTGCTGATAATCTCCATCCGACAATTTGCCCAATCGGTACTCAAACTGCAGATCGCGCAGATTGTCGTAGATTGCGCGCTTGCGATCTTCCAGGTGCTGGATCGGAGAAACCGGAATCGGCTCCGGAACATCCTTTTCCCGAATTGCGAGCGTAAAGAATAAGGCGCCTAGCGCGATGAGTATGGCGAACGCGATAATCACTTCCGCTCACCGCCGTTTTTGGTAGGAGCCGGCGAATCATCCAACTCACGATCGATCTGAGTCTGGAAACGATCGATGATGGCCTGGTCACCCGCCGTAAGCGCCTCCGGCTGTTTGCGGTTGCGACGAACGTATCGGGAATAGATCCAGAATCCGATCGCGAGAGCAACGCCCGGCATCAGCCAAACCCAAAGACCCAGGGGCTGTTGCCCGGACAGCGCGGCTATGCCTTCTTCACGAACAATCGTCGATACAATGGCGCTGTCGCTCATGCCCTTGGCCTGCATGTCGAAAATACGATGCCGCATCGGATCGGTGTAGTCGCAGCGCAGCATGGGGCAATCGCCTACCGTGTTCTTGCAGCCGCTGCAGCGGCAGGCGAGCTTCGCACCGACGCGCGCCACCCCCGGCGTCAGATAATTCGTGATGCCTTGGGCAAAGATCGTGGCGAACGCTAAGAAAAAGATGACGGCGAGCTTAAGACTGGACCGTCGCAGGGACGCTGGCAATACCTACTACCTCCGTGCGCGCATATTGCAAACGCACCTTTCCGGGAATCAAACAGATGACAGTACCGAACAACAACACCCAATAGCCGATCCAGATCCACGAAACAAGCGGGAAGATGTAAACCTGAAAGATCGCTTTGGTGTTGTCCGGAGTAATGCCGGAAAAGTTCACGTACAGATCTTCATTCAACCGCCGCCGTATACCGATCATGGAAGCCTGTTGCTGGCTTGCCGTATAAATACGAATTTCGGGATTCAGTTGACCGATCACATTGCCGTCGCGATAAATATCCAGGGCAGCATGGCTGAACGCGTAATTCGGCGTCTCACCGTTATTGACCGATAAGAGCTTCAGTTCGTAATGTCCTAGCCGGGCGCTTTGGTTCAGTCCTAGATTGCGGGTCTCATGCTGATTGAATGCGCTTCCGGTGAAGCCGATGAACATCAGCACGATGCCCATATGAACCAGGTAGCCGCCGTAGCGCCGCGTGTTGCGCCAGGTCAGCTCAAATGCGGCTTTGGGAAGAGCCATATGCTCCTTGGCTTGAATAGCGCGCGATCCCTTCCAGAACTCGCCGAGAATCGACGCCACCACAAATGCGCAAAGCCCAAAAGAGAACAGCGGCGCAATCTGGCGAATGCCCGCAATGGCCAGAACCGCCGCAACCACCACACCGACAATCGTTGGAATACGGAACGCCCGCTTCAAACTGTCCACCGAACTCTTGCGCCACGCAATGAGCGGACCGACGCCGGTTAGAAAGATCAGGAAAAGTGCGATCGGCACCTCGACGCGAATGTAGTAGGGCGCGTCGATTGCTTCCTTCTCGCCCGTTATCGCTTCCATGATGACCGGGAAAAGCGTGCCCCATAGAACGGCAAAGCAACTTGCCAGCAGAATCAGATTATTGAACAGGAAGCTTGATTCGCGCGAGACCACGCTTTCCAGCTTCACTTCGCTCTTCAGATAGGGAAGGTTCTTGATAATCGCAAAAGCCGTCAGCAAAGTGCCGGCAATCAGGAACGTCGTGAAATACGGTTTGACCGGCGATTGCGCAAACGCGTGAACGGACGCTACCAGCCCCGTGCGCGTGAGCGTTGTCCCAAGAATGCTCAGCAGGAACGTAGCCGAAACCAGCACCATATTCCAGACCTTCATCATTCCCTTCTTCTCCTGCATCATTACGGAGTGAAGGAATGCGGTGGCCGTGATCCACGGCATCAAGGACGCATTCTCGACTGGATCCCAGCCCCAATAACCGCCCCAACCGAGCACCGTGTACGCCCAGCCCATACCGAGCAGGATGCCCGTGCTTTGGAACAGCCACGTAACAATCGCCCAGCGGCGCGTCGTGTGGATCCAGGCTTCGCCCGGCTGCTTCGTGATTAGCGAGGCCATCGCGAACGCGAACGGAACCGTAAAACCTACATAGCCTAAGTAAAGGAATGGCGGATGGATCGCCATCGTCCACCACTGCAGTAGCGGGCTCAAGCCGTTGCCGTCCGGTGCTGCGATAACCCCTCCGCCCGCCATCAGAACTTTGAACGGGCTCGCGATGAAGGTGATCATGCCCACGAAAAACGCGAGCGTCGTCATCATAATCGCGATCACCAGCGGCATCATGTCGCGGAACTTGCGCCGGTTCATGAACACAATCACGGCCGAGTAGGTGGAAAGTATCCAGCTCCAGAACAGGAGCGAACCTTCCTGGCCGCCCCACCAGGCAGTGAACTTGTAGATGCCCGACATCGCCTTGTTGCTGTGTCCAGCCACATAGGCAAGCCGGTAGTCGCCCTGAATGAGGGAGACGATCAGAACGATGGAAGCCGTTGTCAGCAGGATCCAGGTGGCGTAGACGGCACGCTCCGCGCTGACGATCAGAAACGGGCGTCGGCCGTACTTACCGGCCACTGCAGCCAGAACCGCGAACACCGCCAGGCAGAATGCGATGAGAATGGAGAGCGCGCCGATATTTTCCATAAAGCTTGCGAGGAGTCTCCGCTTCTAGGCGTGGCCGCCGGATCGAATGGGAGCAAGGCGGCTGCTAATCGTAGCCGGCTTCGCTGCCTCATGCGTTAAGCCGCCCTGTCCGGGCTTCGCCTCGTATTTCGAAGCACATTTGGCTTGAATTTTGTTGGCCTCGAAAATACCGTTGGCCCCGAGGCGTCCATCCGCAAGCGCCTGAGCGTTGTCTCTGAACGTATCGGGTAGCGGATCGGTACCGGTGTAAACAACCTTCAGCGTCTTCTCTCCCTGGTGCAGGACGAAAGCTACTTGCGTCGCACTCTTGATAATCGATCCGGGCTGAATATCGCCGCCCACACGGAGACGTTTACCTTCAGCGGACCTTCCCATCTGCTGCAGTTCGGGAATCGTCTTGTAATAGGTCTTTGTGTCCCTGATTCCACCTACAGCAAGCCACACGAGAGATCCAATAATAAGGACCATCAAGATCCCAAACTTCAGATAGGTGTTCATATTACGGCGGGAGTTGTACCTTCCAGTATAATCCCGTGACTTGGGATACACGATCAGATCAGATGTAAATTTAGTTTGATATCTCAGCGAATATCGCCAATGCCCGCCCTCAAAGTAAACTATTAGCTTCGAGACACTTCTTGGCAACACAACCAAAGACGTTCCTGCCTGCCATCGGCCGGTCTCGCGCGGAAAGCTCGCGTATAGCGCGCCTTGCGGAGACGCCGGGGATGGCGAATGCTCAACGTTGGTTTGTGCGTGAACGGGCCTGGATCAATGACAGGCACTTGCAGCTTTGCCGGATTGCGGCCCCGACTTTCTTTGAACAGCAGCGGGCCGAATGGTTTCGCGACCAGCTTGCCGAGCTACATTGGACCACGATGCTGGATCGTGCCGGTAACGTTTTAGCCTGGTTCGGAGCCGAAAAACCCGAGCCCGCAGTGGTGATTTCTGCACATCTGGATACCGTCTTTTCGCCGTCCCGGCCGGAGGATATCTCGATATTGCCGGACGGCCGCTTGACCGGTCCCGGCGTAGCCGATAACGGACCTGGCCTTTCGGCTCTGCTCGCGATAGCGAGACTGCTGTCCGAAACCCGCGAGTTGCGTGAGTTGGCTCAATCGCTACTCCTGATCGCAAATGTTTGCGAGGAAGGCGAAGGCAATCTGAGCGGTATGCGCTATCTTTGCCAGCAATCGGAACTGCCGGATGTCGCGGCATTTATCGTGCTCGACGGTCCTGCCATTGATCACATCACCGCGCAGGCCCTCGCCAGCCGCCGCTTTGAAATTACTTTCACCGGTCCGGGTGGACATAGCTGGAACGATTACGGCACACCGAATCCGGTGCACGCCTTGTCTCAGGCGATTAGCGCTTTTCTGGAGGCCGCCGACGCCCGCGTCACGGGTGATGCCAAATCCCGCTGCTCTTACAATTTCGGAATTATCGAAGGCGGAGCCAGTATCAACTCCATTCCGGCGAGCGCTCGGGCGAAGCTTGATCTGCGGTCCGACGAGCCCGCTATTCTGGCGGAACTTGCCGCGTTAGTAACTGCCGCTATAGAGCATGGTTTAGAGCGTGCAAATCACCTCGCGCGTTCCGGCAAACTGGCCGCGAAGATCAAAGAGCTCGGATCTCGTCCAGGTGGAAAATTATCGGATCATTCTCCGTTGCTTCGTACCATCCAATCCGTAGATAACTATTTCGGCATACGCTCGCGTCTCAATTGCGCGTCGACAGATGCCAATATCCCGCTTTCCCTTGGACTGCCGGCCATTTCTCTTGGAGCGGGCGGACACGGTGGCGGTGCCCATACCGCTCAGGAATGGTATCAGCCTGAGGGCCGGGAGCAGGGCCTCCGGCGCATTCTCCTCCTTCTAGCCGCGCTATTTGAAGCCGATCCAACTAAAGAAGCCGAACCAGCTACCGGCGCATGACCGCTTCCGAAACGCCTCCCCGCCGCTGGCAGGCTGATCTGGCGCTCGCCTCCATCGCATTCGTCTGGGGAGCAACTTTCGTTGTTGTTAAACGCGCCCTGCTGGATATCTCTACACTTTATTTCCTGTCGCTACGCTTCGCGCTCGGCAGCTTCTGCTTGTTGCTCATTTTTCTTCCGATATTCAGAAAAACGCCGCGGCGCGATATTTGGAGGGGACTGCGCGGCGGAGCAACTGCCGGCCTGTTCCTCTGGCTTGGCTTCGTGCTGCAAACGCTCGGATTGAAATATACCAGCGCCGGCAACTCCGGCTTTCTCACCGGACTTTATATTGTTCTTGTTCCATTAATAAGCGCCGCAGTCTACCGCCGCTGGCCCCTCGCTCGCGAATTGATTGGAATCTTTGTGGCTACCGCCGGGATGGTCGTCCTTACGCTACCCTCACTGGATCGAAGCTTCCGGATGAACCAGGGCGATCTGTTGACACTCGGCTGTGCCGTCGCATTCGCCTTTCACCTCATGGTGCCCCTAATCCGGTGCGCGAACAGTTTGAAGCGGTGGCACTGGGGCAAATCGCCTGTGCGGCGCTCTTATCGGCTATCTCGCTCACCTGGGAACCCCCGAAAGCTGTCTGGAGCACGGCGGTGATTCTAGCGATCGTTATCACGGCATTGCTCGCCACGGCGCTGGCATTTGCCTTACAAACATGGGCCCAGCAGTACACGACCGCCACCAGGACCGCGCTGGTATTGGCTTTAGAGCCCGTTTTTGCCCTGGCAACCGCCATATCGGTCGGCGGCGAAGCGCTTACAGTGAACGCTCTCGCAGGCGGGGCGCTGATCCTCACGGGAATCCTGACCGTCGAATTGAAACCCGCCGCGAAAGCCTGACATCCGAGTAGCAGGAGTGCCGGAAACCTCCATGAAGAGGAAGCTTACTTTCTCTATACTGGAGTTACCGCCCCGAAGGGTCCCTCGGAATGCCGATTGTTAAAAAATTGAAGCAACCAAAACTGTTCAGTTTCTTGTTGCTGCTCTTCACCCTGGTGATAGGAATCGTCATCGGGACGGTAATGAACACCGGTGTGAAAGCCGACCGCCAGAACACGGCGGGCGCGCCTGATGCGACCCCCATCAACATTCCCAAAGCAGATCCCATTTCAAATGAATTTACGAAGCTGACCAAGAAAGTAGAGCCATCGGTTGTCTACATCGAATCGGATTACCTGCCCAAGCCCGGAAAGCGCGCGCTCCGTCACCCGGACGACTCCGACGATCCGGACAGCGGCGACAATCAGTCGCCTAAAGATCCATCCGATATGTTCAAGCGCTTCTTTGGTAACCAGGATCAGCGCTCGTTTCGCACCGAAGGCTCCGGCACTGGCTTTATCGTTGACAAAAACGGCTATATCATCACCAACCATCATGTGGTCGAGAATGCCGATCGCATCAAAGTCCGTATACCCGGCGACGACACGGATTATCGTGGTCGCGTGATCGGTTTCGATAGCGAGACCGATCTGGCGGTACTTAAAATAGATACACAAAAGCCGCTCACGCCCGTACAGATCGGTAATTCGGATAGCGTGCAGGTCGGCGATTGGGTGATCGCGATCGGTTCGCCGTTCGGCCTGCAGGCCACCGTTACGGCCGGTATCGTAAGCGCCGAACGCACCAGCAATGATTTGCCTGGCGCAGGCTCCTTTCAAAACTTCCTGCAAACTGACGCAGCGATTAACCCCGGAAACAGTGGCGGACCGCTGCTGAACATTCGCGGTGAAGTCATCGGCGTCAACACCATGATTGCAACCCGCAGCGGTTCCTATGAAGGCATCGGATTCGCACTGCCATCGAATATGGCGGTCAAGGTTTATAACCAGATCATTCGCGAAGGCCGCGTAATACGCGGGTCAATCGGCATCAGATGGACCAGGAGTGGCCATCAGGCGGACACGCTTCAGGCATTCGGCTTGGATCACGGCGTGCTCGTTGAGGCGGTTGCGCCCGGCGGCCCTGCCGGAAAAGCCGGCATCAAGCCCGACGACGTAATCCTCGCGATGAACAACCGGCCGGTAAAAGATGAAGAGGAACTGGTCACCAAAGTGGCCGATCTGCAGGTAGGGTCCACCGCTCAGTTCACTGTCGATCGCGATGGCAAGCAGTTGAATTTCACCGTCCCGATCGAGGAGCGTTCTGTCGTGTGGAAAGGTGAAGTCGAGACAGACGAAAGTAAGCCGGAAACTGCAAAAGCGGCAAAGGCGACTCTTCCCGGCAAATTCGGAATCACGATCATGCGTCTTACCGAGAAAGAGCGGCAGGATCTGGGCATCAAAGATGAAAACGGCGTAAAAATAGTCGCAGTAGATCCTGGTTCGTTTGCCGACGACATCGGCCTGCAACAAGGAGACGCGATTCTTTCCATAAACCGGCAGATCATGGCTGCGCCGGACGACGTGGTCAAATTCCAAGCAAATCTCAAGCCGGGCCAAGCCGTAGCCGTGCACGTGGTGCGTAGCGCCTCAATTGCCGGCCGGCACGGACAACCGCAACGGTATTATCTCTCGGGCCGCCTGCCCGAATAGACGCTCGTGGCGCGCGTCTTTACCGTGCCGTGCCGAACTTCAGTTCGGCCCCTCCTCGTTTTCACCTTTGCAAGATAGAAGAAGGAGGAGTGCATGAACCGCTATTTGAATTCTCTTGTAACCGCGGCAATCGCAGGCTGCTGCTTATTGTCCGCACAGGCATTCGCTTCCATGGTGAGCGAACCCAAGCAGGCCTATGAACATATCAAGGAAAACATTCTGAAAGCCGCCGAGGCAATGCCGGAGATGGATTATGGGTTTCAACCGACGCCCGATATTCGCACCTTCGGCCAACTGGTAGCCCACATCGCGGATGCGCAGGCGCATTTTTGTTCGGCAGTCAGTGGGACGCATATGCAGTTGAATGCTTCTTCCAGAAAATCGAAAGCCGATATCATCGCAGCGCTTAAGGAATCTAATGACGAATGCGATAAGGCGTACGATTCGCTGACGGAGAGCAACGCGGACCAGACGGTGGGTGGCGGCCGCATGCAGCGCACACGCCTCGGGATGCTGTATTTAAATATCGCGCATGACAACGAAGAGTACGGATACATGGCGGTGTATCTGCGGCTGAGGCATCTCGTACCGCCGTCGAGCCAGGTTCGCGCTGTTCCGGTGCGTTAACCCTTCTCCGGTAAACTCGATTCCACCGGGTAGCCTTTGGCCGCCCAATCCGTATGGAAATTATCGGGTAGGTTCAAAACACGAATCTTGTCATAGCCCAGTTCACTGAGCAGTGAAAAGGCAGGTCGTAGATTCGGACATTGCACCATGGGACAGCATCCGCAATAGATCACAACTTCGCTGTCCTTCGGCGTTGCCGTCACAGCTTTCTTTAGCTGCGCGATTCCCTCCGGCTTGCTCGCAGGTCCTGCCAGCGTGGCATGAGCAATATGTTTCTGGCGATAAAGAACCGGAAATCCGACACAAATTATAGATGGCTGTTTGCCGGCCCGCAGCATTTTAGCCAATGCAGTTGCTTCCATTAACTGGCTGTCTGACCAGGGATCTTTTCCGGAATCGGTCGCCCAAACCGGCACTGCGGCTCCGGCCACAAGGAAAAAATGTCTTCGATTCACAATCTTCTACCCTGTATTTTAGGCGTTGCACTCTAAATTGTATGCAGGTCAAAGAGGAAAACAACAAGCTACCCACGCTTTTCGGGAGCGATCGCCGCTACCGCTACCTCGACGCACTCATTACGCTGTTCGTCACAGTTCTTCTGATTTCCAACATCATCGCCACGAAATTCTTTGCCATTGGGCCGCTGCGTGTCAGCACCGCCCAAATGCTCTTTCCCATTACCTACATCTTCGGCGACATCTTTACTGAGGTATACGGTTACGGCGCATCGCGCCGCGCGATCTGGTACGGTTTTTTCGCTTCGTTCATTCTGGTTGCGCTCAGCTATCTTGCTGTCATCGTTCCGCCCGCGCCCGAGTACACGGATCAGCAGGCCTTCGCGACTATCTTTAAGCCGGTGGGCCGCATCGTAATCGCCAGCCTGCTTGCCTATTGGTTCGGCGAGTTTGCGAATTCGTTTACCCTGGCCAAGCTGAAGCT
>DAISJE010000055.1:0-14038 GCA_036821665.1 Bryobacteraceae bacterium
GCTTCTCGCCGGAACTATCGACGGGCAAACAGATCAGCGAAGTGCTGTAGCTATCGACCCCGGGGCCGATCTGAAACCTTTCGATGCGATAATCCGCCATATGCGATTTGTTATCGCTTTGCTCTGTTTGGGTGAACTGGCGGCGGGCCAGCACTTACGGGTGAAGTCGGCGACTGCCCGATCGATTCAATTGGAATGGGACGGAGCCGCTGCGCCCGTCACCGTTGAACGTGCAACTGGAAATGCTTTCCAGAAGCTCGCGAGCGCCACTCAGGCGAGTTACGAAGATAAAGCAATTGATCCGTTTGCGACGTACCGCTACCGTGTTTCGGCTGCCGGAAAAACCTCCAATGAAGTGATCGTAGGACCTCCGCCGGCCGGTGTTCTTAACACTGCTCCAGTGCCAAAAGGAACAGAACCGCCCAAATACGGAACCGCATCCGCAATTGCGCTCGATGAGAATGGGGATCCCATCGTCGCGTTCGAGTGGCTGGATCCGAACGGCGATGCCAACAATTCGGATAGCGATGTCCGGTTCGTACGCTGGGATCGCGCGACTCGCAAATGGCTGCCGCCGGTACAAGCGCAAGTGGTGGGTGACATTCAGACCCAGAACCGGCACCCTATCTCAATCGCCTGTGATCAAAAAACGGGGCTGCTCGCCATCGTCACTCCAGTAATAGAGAAAGGCGCATCGGTCCTCATATCGAAGGACAGAGGAGCCACATGGAGCGCCACTCCCATTTCGGGAGTTGGCTCAACCGTAACCTCGACGGCTATTGCTATCGTAGATGGCACTGCGCACGTCGCGCTGGCTTCGCCCGAATCGGGAGCATTTTATTTAACGGGACCCGTGGATAATATTTCATCCTGGAAGCGCGAACCGCTCCCGGTCGCTTCCGGATGGAAGCAGGCGCTCGATGCGAATTTAGGGCTGGCGATCGATGCTTCGGGTAAGCCGCTCATCGCGTGGTACGAGGAGCAGGATGGCGGAGACGCGCGTCGGTTCCGGGTTTGGAAACCAGGTGATACGGCAACTACAGCAGTCGAGACGAACACGCATACCGATTCGCCGGACCTCGCAATCGCCACCGGAGGCGGGAAGATCGGTCTTCTGTTTGAAACACCGATGGATGAAAAAGATGAGGATCACGGCGTTTCGTACACCCAATCTGCCGATGGATCCTCCTGGTCAAAGCCCGCGAAGCTACCAATAGACGGGCCGCGCACTACCAACCCGCCGCTGGATGTGGCAATCGACTCACATGGCCGCATTGCGGCGGTTTTTAGCGCCAATTCAGGTTCCGATACTACAAGCTGCAATTATCCGGTCCTCTCCCGTTCAAGCGACGGGACATCATGGAAAACTTGCGGTCCGGGTAAGGCAGAAGGCGGCAGCTTCAGCCCTCAACCGGCAAACCTCCATGTGATTGAAGCAGGTAATGACAAAACATATGTGCTTTGGCAAGAGCAGGGCGACAACAAGTTTCACGAGGGCATGCTGCTCTGGCACGAGCACTGATGGCGCAAACGTTCAGGGAAGAGCATCTGACGTTGGTACCGGAGGCAAGCTTATTTTCCAGGATTCTTCTAACGAAGTCCGGCATGCGCGCGCCACATTTCTGGAGTACAGGCCCAAGCTTCCCTTCTTACAGGCCCCGTTGTCCACACATGCGTAAAAATCCCGAAGGGCCTGGAACACTCTGTCCTGGGCGACTAACGGCAGCGGACCATTCACGACTTGGTCCAATTGCTGTCGCTTCGTTCTGCGGACCTGAATAGGCAAGTCCGCCTGCGCGACAGCGGACGTGAGCGTTACAAGTTGTTCGTAAAATTCGAGGCGCTTTGCCGAGAAAGGCTTCTGTGCGTCTATTTCCGCCGCGCTCGCCTGTTGCTTCGCCGTTTGATGATAAATCCAAACGCTCCAAATTCCGCCAGCCAGTAACGCGATAATGCCTGCAAATTTGGCTGCTGCGTCCCAATCCCGGATACGTAGCGCGTACATCCCCGTTTCTGCCATAGTTGCAACAAATTATATGCAACTCGGCCGCCTACGTTGTGGGCGGGTGAAAGCTACCGTAATCCTTGCACTTTCAACCAATCGGCTAACCGATCCGGCCAAGTGCGAAGCACGGGATCGTTCTGGGCCAAGCCGACGCCATGTGGGCCCTTCAAATAAATGTGCATTTCTGCAGGAACGCCGGCCTTATTCAACGCCTCGTCAAATTGCACACTGTTCTCGACAGGTACAACGTTGTCGTTCGCGGTGGCGAAAAGGAAGGTGGGCGGCGTTTCCGGCGTAACTTGTGTCTCGTTGGATAACGACCGCACCAGTTCCGGATTAGGCTTTTCGCCAAGCAGGGCATGCAGCGAGCCGTGGTGTACGTACGGGTCGAGCATCGTGATGACCGGATAGGCGAGGATCATGAAATCGGGCCGCGAGCTTTCCTTATCAATCGCATCGGAACCGTTCGGATCGCCCCGGTCAAAATGCGTTCCCGCTGTCGAAGCAAGATGGCCCCCGGCCGAGAAACCCCAGATTCCAATGCGGTCCGCTCGGATACTGTAATCCCGAGCGTGCGCTCGTACATACCGAATTGCGCGTTGGGCGTCCCATAGTTCCACCGGATAGTGATACTTCGGGCCGAGCCTGTACTTCAATACGAAGGCGGAAATTCCGAGCTTGTTCAGCCATTCGGCAATCTGGGTGCCCTCGTGATCCATCGCCAGATGGACGTAACCGCCACCCGGGAAGACAACTACTCCCGTCTCCACTTTGCCGGAACCGGAAACTGGATAGAGCGTTAGCGACGGCTTATCCACATCGGCGTCGCCCTTTGCCCCAGGCGCGCCATTAGCCCAAAGCAGAATGGTTTGATGCTCCTGTGCTTGCGCCCAAACCGCGCATCCCGACAACACTGCGCCCATCGCGAGGATAATCGCTCGATTCATATTCAGATTCCCAGCTCCCGTTTTGTCTCCGCGAACTGCCGTGCTGCAAACTTCAATTCGTCCGGCGTGTGTGCCGCGGAAATTTGCACTCGGATACGCGCTTTGCCCTGCGGAACCACCGGATAAGAAAATCCAATCACATAAACACCTTTCTTCAGGAGCGAATCCGCCATCTTCGTTGCAACCGCGGCATCTCCCAACATTACGGGAACAATGGGATGTTCGCCCGGCAGGATGTTAAACCCGCCCTCTGCCATCCGTTCGCGAAATAATTTTGTATTAGAAAAGAGGCGCTCGCGTAGTTCGGATGTTTCGGTCAGCAAATCCAGAACTTTAAGGGACGCCGCAACGATGGGCGGCGCTACCGAGTTTGAAAACAGGTAAGGCCGGGATCGTTGCCTGAGCAGACTGATGATTTCCTTTCGCCCGCTCGTATAGCCGCCGCTCGCGCCACCGAGCGCTTTCCCCAGAGTGCCTGTAATAATGTCCACCCGGCCCATCACGCCGTGATATTCGTGGGTACCCCTGCCTTGCTTTCCCATGAATCCGACCGCGTGCGAATCGTCTACCATCACCATGGCGTCGTACTTGTCGGCGAGATCGCAGATCTCGGGCAGCTTTGCAATGTAGCCGTCCATGGAGAAAACGCCGTCGGTCGCAATCAGCCGGTGCCGCGCACTTTTTGCCTCTTTCAGCTTCGCTTCCAGGTCCCCCATATCACCGTTTTTGTAGCGAAAGCGCGCTGCTTTCGAAAGTCGGACACCGTCGATGATGCTGGCGTGGTTTAACTCGTCCGAGATAACGGCATCCTCTTGCTCCAGCAGTGTTTCGAACAATCCGCCATTGGCATCGAAACAAGAGCTGTAGAGGATCGTGTCTTCCGTCCCAAGGAACTCGCTGAGCTTCGCCTCAAGCTGTTTGTGAATCGATTGCGTGCCGCAGATGAAGCGCACACTCGATAGCCCGTAGCCCCACTCATCGAGAGCTCTTCGCGCCGCTTCTACGACGGCAGGATGATTCGCCAGGCCGAGATAATTATTCGCGCAGAGCACCAGGACGGATTGTCCACCCTCGACCTTCACATCGGCCTGCTGCGGGCTTTCCAGCAACCGCTCGCGCTTGAACAGTCCGGCCGCTTCGATCTCATGAAGTTTCTGCCGTAGATACGGCTCAACATTTGTGTACATATTCGTCCTCTCAGCAGTCCTTTACGTTTACTGCAAGACCGGCCAACGCCGTCTCCTTATATCTCGATTGCATATCCAAGCCGGTTTGATACATCGTGCGAATCACCTGGTCGAGCGAGACCTTGTGCTCGCCCGACTCCTGCATCGCCATCCGGCATGCGTTAATGGCTTTTACTGCGCCGATCGCGTTCCGCTCAATGCAGGGAATCTGAACCAGGCCGCCAATAGGATCGCAGGTCATCCCGAGGTGGTGTTCCATCCCGATCTCGGCAGCATGCTCCACCTCGCGATTCGTCGCGCCTAGCGCCCCGGCCAATCCAGCCGCCGCCATGGAACAAGCGACTCCAACCTCTCCCTGGCATCCGACCTCCGCCCCTGAAATCGAAGCGTTCTCTTTGTAGAGAATGCCGATTGCGCCAGCCGTAAGCAAGTAATGCATCAGCCCTTCGTCCGAAGCCTCCGGTAAGAACTGGCGATAATACCGGCCAACAGCCGGAACCAAGCCAGCAGCCCCGTTGGTGGGCGCTGTTACGACCCGTCCTCCTGCGGCGTTCTCTTCGTTCACTGCCATGGCAAAGGCATTCACCCAATCCATGGCAAGCAATGGATCCGCCTCCGGCCGGGACTGAATTTTCTTCAGCAGGCGCGGAGCCCTGCGCCGGACCTTTAAACCGCCGGGCAGGATCCCTTCGGTGTGCAGGCCCTGCTCGATGCAGGCATCCATTACAGACCAGATTTTCTTGAGGCCATCCCGAACTTGCTGCGGGCCGCGCAGAGCGGTTTCGTTTTCCAGCATCAGTTTCCAGATGGGCAATCCGGCCGCATCTGCTTGCTCCAGCAACTCGGCGGCATTCGAAAAAGGATACGGAACCGGGAGCGCCCCGGATTTCGCATTCATGGCCTCGCCTTCCTGAATGATGAAACCGCCGCCGATCGAATAGTAAATCTCGTCCGCAATGATTGCTCCCCGCTCGTCGATCGCGGTGAAGCGCATTCCGTTTGGATGGCCTGTCAGAACGGTATCTTTATGGAAAAGCAAATCGTGCGGTTCTTCGAATCGGACGGCTTTCTTCCCGAGCACCACAAGGCGCTCTTCGGCGCGAATCGTACGCACAATCGCATCAATTTCAGACGGATCGACTTCTTCCGGCTTTTCGCCCGACAAACCGAGCAGCACGGCGCGGTCGGTGCCGTGACCGATACCGGTAAGAGCCAGCGATCCGTAAAGCTCGCCGCGTACACGCGCCACCCGATAGAGTTTGCCGGTTTCATAAAGTCCTGTAGCGAATCTCCGTGCGGCGCGCATAGGGCCGACTGTGTGAGAACTGGATGGACCGATCCCGATTTTGAAGAGATCGAAGATGCTGGTGCGCATTAGTCAATCGGATCGGGTATGCCCGATCCCTACAAAACAGGAAAATCGGGGACACTCCGGGCTAGCATCCGAATCGCCGCAGTATCCGATCAGCAGGCGTGTCCCCACGATTTTCCAAATCATCCCTCCAACCGGCGCGGTCTGTCCCGCCAATTTTTTCACAAACCCGGACGCGCGCGACTCAGTTTCGAGTTGACGGTCCATGCGCTCGTTTCATTCCAGGGTCATTAGGAGACGCTCGTCCAATCCAAAATGACCTTCCCTGAATTGCCCGACCGCATTACCTCGAATCCCTTTTCGAAATCGCGATAACAAAAGCGGTGCGTAATGACCGGCGTAATATCGAGGCCCGACTCTAACATCACCGTCATCTTGTACCAGGTCTCATACATCTCCCGCCCATAAATGCCCTTGATGGTCAGCATATTGAAGATGACCTGACGCCAATCAATGGACATCTCCTTCGCGGGAATTCCAAGCATAGCGATCTTGGCGCCGTGACTCATGTTTGCGATCATTTCGCGGAATGCGGCCGGATTCCCGGACATCTCCAGGCCGACATCGAAGCCCTCCTGCATTCCGAGCTGTTTCTGCGCTTCAGCAATCGAAGTGTGGCGCGGATCGACGGCCAGGCTCGCGCCCATCTTGCGGGCCAGTTCGAGACGGTACGGATTCAGGTCTGTTACGGCCACAAACCGCGCACCGGCATGGCGGACAACCGGAATCGTCATCAACCCGATTGGGCCGGCTCCGGTAATCAGCACATCTTCACCGAGCACCGGAAACGAGAGCGCCGTGTGTACGGCATTGCCAAATGGGTCGAAGATGGCGGCCACTTCGCGGTTGATGTTTGGCGCGTGTCGCCAGATATTACTCATCGGCAGAGCAATGTATTCCGCGAATGCGCCGGGGCGATTTACACCGACACCCTGCGTGTGCGCACATAGATGCCGCCGTCCGGCTAAGCAATTCCGGCAGCGTCCGCACACCACGTGTCCCTCGCCGCTCACCACTTCACCCGGATGAAAATCGTTTACGTTCGAGCCGATTTCCACAATCTCACCCACGAACTCATGCCCGATCACCATGGGAACGGGAATGGTAGCTTGGGCCCAATCGTCCCAATCAAAGATGTGGAGATCCGTCCCGCATATACCCGTATGCGTCACTCGGATTAATACGTCATTGATGCCTATCTTGGGTTCTGGAACATCTTGAAGCGAAAGCCCGCGCGCACGGCTGCTCTTGACAAGCGCCTTCACGAGCGGTACCCGGAATTATCTATTTTTGCCATTCATTTGTATGGTAAATCGCACGGTGCCATTCACATACAGGCAATAGAATGTTCCTGTTGTCACGAAATGGGGACGATCCCCATCTACGAAGCGGGTTATGAAAGCTCTAACGATTATTCCCGGCAAACCAAACACGGCGGCGGTGCAGGATGTTCCCGAACCCCCTGGTAGCGATGGGACCGTACTGGTGCGAGCGCTTGAGCTAGGGATCTGCGGCACCGATTTCGAACTGATTTCCGGGGACTATGGATGGGCGCCTGCTGGTAGCCAGCATCTGATTTTAGGGCACGAATCGCTTGGGCGCGTAGAAGAAGCGCCCGCCGGCAGCGGTTTCGAGAAAGGCGATCTCATTGTGGGCATTGTGCGCCGGCCTGACCCGGTTCCCTGTATCGCGTGCGGAGTGGGCGAGTGGGATATGTGCCGCAACGGCAAGTACACTGAACGGGGCATCAAGGAGCGCAACGGATTCGGCTCGGAATTCTGGCGGATTGAGCCTGACTTCGCCGTTTGCTTGCATCAGAATCTGCGCGACGTCGGCGTTCTAATGGAACCGACAACGATACTCGCAAAGGCATGGGATCACATCGCACGCATCGGCGAGCGCGCAAAATGGAAACCGCGCAATGTGCTGGTCACCGGAGCCGGGCCCATCGGGCTCCTTGCCGCGCTAATGGGAAAACAACGCGGGCTCGATGTTCACGTTCTCGATGTGGTAAAGGAAGGCTTAAAGCCGCAACTCGTGGGCGAATTGGGCGGCACGTATCACACCAGCGCAGTACAAGATCTCAATTTCTCTCCCGACATTATTATTGAATGCACCGGCGTCCCCGCCGTGATCGCCGGAGCGATGAGCAAAACCGGTAACGATAGCATCCTTTGCTTCGCGGGTGTTTCGCCCCACCATCAGACGGAAACGCTCGATATCGGCGCAATTAACCGCGCCATGGTCCTCGAGAACGCCGTCATCTTCGGAACCGTAAACGCAAATCGCAGGCATTATGAGCTTGCGGAACAGGCACTCCTGAAGGCAGACAGAAACTGGCTCAAGCGTCTCATCTCGCGAAAGGAACCGCTTTCCAATTGGAAGCAAGCTCTCCAACGTCATCCCGGCGATATCAAGGTCGTCATTCAGTTCGCGGAGAATTGAACCTCACGCAATTTCCATGGCCTTATTGATCGAAGACTACGCACTCATCGGCAACAACGCCACGGCTGCGCTTGTGGGCCGTAACGGCTCCATTGACTGGCTGGGCTTTCCTCGTTTCGACTCGCCGGCTTGTTTCGCGCACCTCTTGGGATCGAAAGATAACGGCCACTGGACTATCGCGCCCAAAGCAGAACATCCGAAGGTAACGCGGCGATATCGCAGCGGCACTCTCGTCCTTGAAACAGAATTCAGCACGCCCGAAGGCGTCGTAGTACTTGTCGACTGCATGGATCGCCGCGGGAATTACCAGGATGTGATCCGCCTGGTGCGCGGCGTGCGCGGGCGCGTTCCGATGGAAATCGAGTTTATTATCCGCTTCGATTTCGGGCAAGTGATCCCCTGGGTTAGCCGTTTGGACGACACGCGAATGCAGGCCGTGGCCGGTCCTGACCGGCTTATCTTGGCGACATCTGTTCCACTGCGTGGGGAGGATATGACCACGCGCGGCGATTTCGAAGTGTCCGAAGGGCAGGAAATTCCGTTCGTCCTTACCTGGTCGCACTCCTTCGTGCCCATCCCGCAGCAGCCGGACGCAGCAACAGCCCTCGCGAATGTGACGCGAGCCTGGGAGCGATGGTCGAGCAAACACACGCCGAAAGGGCAGTATGCCGAGGAAGTTCTCCGGTCCATCCTTACACTAAAAGCCCTTACGCATCACGATACGGGAGGAATCATCGCCGCAGCAACTACTTCCCTGCCCGAAGAGATCGGCGGGGTTCGCAACTGGGATTACCGGTTGTGCTGGCTTCGCGACTCTACGTTTACCCTCTACGCACTGCTGGAAGCCGGGTTTACCGACGAAGCGAAACACTGGCGAGATTGGCTGATTCGCGCCGCCGCGGGCGATCCGGCGCAGTTGCAGATTATGTACGGAGTAGCAGGAGAGCGTCGCCTCACCGAATTCGAAATGCCGGAACTGCCTGGCTATGAAGGTTCAAAGCCCGTACGAATCGGAAATGCCGCATCTGAACAAGTTCAGCTTGATGTGTATGGAGAAATTCTGGATTCGCTATACCTTGCGAGGAAAAAAGGCCTGGCGAAACTGGATGCGGCTTGGGATCTTCAGAAGGCTCTCGTAACGCATCTGGAAAAAATCTGGTCTCATCCGGACAATGGCATTTGGGAAGTGCGCGGAGGGCGGCGTCATTTCGTGTTTTCCAAAGTGATGGCCTGGGTGGCGTTCGATCGCGCAATTCGCAGCATCGAGGAATTCGCCGAACAAGGACCGCTGGACCGCTGGAAAAAGATACGTGGCGAAATTCATGACGAGGTATGCCGCCTCGGGTTTAGTCATGAACTGCAATCGTTCGTACAGTATTACGGCAGTAAAGAACTCGATGCCAGTGTTCTGATGATGCCTTTAGTGGGATTCCTCCCGCCGGACGATCCCCGCATAAAGAGCACAATTGCAGCAATCGAGAAATATCTCATGAAGGAGGGCCTGGTCGCGCGCTACAACCCGGCCAGCTCGGTCGATGGCCTGCAAGGGAGCGAAGGCGTATTTCTGGCGTGTAGTTTTTGGATGGCGGACAACTACGTTCTGCAAGGGCGTTTTGAGGATGCGCGCCGGCTGTTTGAACGATTGCTGGCCCTACGTAACGATGTAGGGCTGCTATCGGAGGAATATGACGTTAGGGAAAAACGGCAGCTCGGGAATTTTCCACAGGCATTCTCGCACCTATCCCTTGTGAACACGGCTAACAACTTGGCCGGGACAGGCCATGAAGCACCTGCTAGACACCGGTCTCTACGACGGGCCGATGGCGGACAAACTGGTTCCGTAGTACCGTAAATTTTTTGCAGCGTGGCCGGAAAACGCTCCGTCTCGTTTGTTTTATAGACATAGCATGCGAGACGCCAGGCCACGAGAGAGTTTCCCCAACCCCAAGTGCAACTCCCCACAAAACTTTCTTGTGGCCCTCGCTAAAAAATTCGGAAATCGGGGACACTCCGGGCTGGAATCCGAACCGCGACAGTGTCCGATCGGCAGGCGTGTCGCCGACTTCTCCCTGTCAAGTTTAAAGTGGACGTAAATGGAACCAGGTGATGTGATGGCCTTCCCGGCGAGGGCGTGGCGCGCCGAGTACTTGGAAGATACCTCTCATCGCCGGCTGGTTTTGGATTATTACGATCGCGAAGAACTTTCGCTCCGGCGCTATCTTTCATCTCTAGGTCTCGATCAAGAGACTTGCCGTGAAATCGTTCAAGAAGCTTTTCTGAAATTACACGAGCACCTGCTGGCAGGCGGAGATCAGATAAATCTGCGAGCCTGGCTTTATCGCGTTGCTCACAATCTGGCGCGAAATAGCCAAACATCCTTCCATGCGAGCCGGACTGAACCGTTAACCGAGGCGCGAGGCGAAGTCCCGGCCGGTGCGGAATCGGCTGAAGACAAATTGCTTGCTAAGGAACGCCTCGAACGCTTGACTCACGCGATGGAGCAGTTGAGCAACACGCAGCGCGCCTGCCTGGCTCTTCGTTCGCAAGGTCTGAAATACCGGGAGATCGCCGAAATATTAACCCTATCCACCTCCACGGTCGGAGAAAACATCCAGCGCGGGCTGGACAAATTGAAGGAATTGCTATGAATATGCCTGATCATCTGACTGACGATTCGCTGGTCAGGGCGATCGATGACGAGCTGTTGCCGCACGAAATTTCGGCGGTGGAATCCCACTTGGCCAACTGCGAGGTTTGCAAACAGCGGCATGCCGAGATTGTGCGCGTTTCTGGAGATATCGAATCGCTGATGACGGCAACCGTACCGGAGGCAGCATCAGGCGACCGGGAGGTGCTGGCACGAAGGCTGGAAACGGTTCAGGCTCATAACGTCGCACCAATCCCGCGCCGAAACATGGCGCGCCCACTATGGTGGGGCATGGGAATTGCAGCCGCGGTTTTATTGACCGCATTCATCGGTTCGCGAGCCTTTCATGTTCCGGCGCAGGATCATGCCGCCGTATCGATGTACTCGCCGGGAACTATCTTGCAAGTGGACGGAGAAACGTTCATTCCGCTGCCGTATTCGAATCCCGATCTGCCCATCACGGCGCCGCACATCGTCGAGATGGAGGTACCGGTCTCTTCGCTAGCCGGCGCAGGCTTGGTTTTTGAGCCTGTTTCAAACGGCATATCGGGACCGGACCGTTCGGTTCTCGCGGACGTGCTGATGGGGCTTGATGGCCAACCGCTCGGTGTTCACGTGTTGAGTATGGAGTAGCAGTCTTGAAATTTGTTGGAGGGTTGCAAAACAGGAGAAAAATAAAAATTATGAGAAGACTTGCGATATTGGCATTCGTGGCGCTTGGCAGCGTTGTATACGCGCAGGAACCACCGCCTGGGCCACCGCCGGGTGGCCCGCCCGGGTTCGGCCGCGGACCGATGATGGAAAGGGGGCTCGGCATTGGCGCGCATCCCTGGAAAGTGGTGACTGGCGCGCCGTATTCGGCCGACGTAAGCAATTCGCTCATCCAAACACTCGCGGACGGAAATACTATTCAACGAACGACCACGGGTAAAGTGGCGCGGGATGGCCAGGGCCGTACGTATTTGCAGGAGACGATCACCGAAGGACCGCTTGCGCGTAACGGACCAACAACATTGACGTTTATCACCGACCCGGTCGCCGGCTACAGCTATGAACTGAATGCGAGTACCAAAACGGCGAACCGCCGTCCGTTCAAGGCGCCGGGTGCGAACGGGAAGCGTTTGCCCAATGCAATGCGCCCTCCAAAGCCCGACTCAGCCGATGTTGCAACCTATGACCTGGGCACGCAAAATCTCGGCGGTGTGAACGCGCAGGGCAAGAGTATCACCCATACCATTCCAGCCGGCGCGATCGGCAACGCACAGCCCATTATTTCCAAGAGCGAAGTCTGGTATTCTCCCGATCTGCAGATTGTTGTGCTTTCGAAACGAAACGATCCGCGCGTCGGAGACTCGACGTACACGGTCAGCAATATCTCGCGAAATGCGCCGGACGCATCGCTGTTTCAGGTCCCTTCGGATTACACGGTTCACGATGGATTTCGCGGTAGACCGGGGCCGCCGGGTGGTCCGCGATAAATCTCGCGTGTAGTTCAAGACGGCGCGCGTCCAACCCCAATTGAAGGTGTAGTAAAATCCTCCTGACATCCAGTGCTCAGGAGGATTTTTTTGTGCCTTTAGAGTACGGTCGCGCTTCATCTCGCTCTGCCGCGCTTTGCTTGGATAACTCGAATCCCACCGCACAGAGAATTTCCTGAGTAGAGAATACAGAAATTCGCTCCAGGCATTCTTTCATCCGGCGCCACTAAGAAAGAGATGGCCGCTCCGGATACAGGTGGGATGGGGTGTACTCCCGCAACAATTGACCAGGCCCAAGCGCAAAGCCGCTATTGGAGCCTGATCCCATTTGCTATTGCCGCAATTATCGTTTTGCTGGCGGTAGCTCTTCGATTACGGGGTATATCGCTCGAATCGCTCGATGGCGATGAGGCATTTTCCTATCGGGTCGCTTCGTCGGATCTCACAACCGCCTTCTCCATGGTGCGGAATGATCTGGTCCATCCGCCGTTGTATTACTTTTTGCTGCATATGTGGCTCTCTCTTACAGCGCATCCATCACCGCTCGTTTTGAGGGTGGTTTCGCTCAGCGCGGGATTCGCAACGGTCGGCTTGATAGCCTGCATCGGATGGCTCTTCGAGCGGTTCCGGTCAGCGGCTTTCATCGCTGCCTGCCTGCTTGCTACAAATAATCTGCACATCTTCTATAGCCAGCAGATTCGCTCATACAGCTTTTATACGCTTCTGTTTGCATGCCTGCTTGTCTGGTCTTGGCAGATCTTTCGCTACGCGGAAAAAACTGCATTCTGGTGCGCAGGGGCGATACTGATGTCACTGCTGGTCTATACACATTACGTGGGCGCGTTATACGTGACGTGCATCATTGTTGCCGTGATACTCAGCCCGGCAGCCAGACGTGCGAAACGACTAATCTTGGTTTCAGGGTTCATCGCGGCATGCAGCTTCATACCGTGGATACTCGCCGAAATAGCTCCTTCCCGGGCTCATCACGGCACGCAAGATAATCTGTCCTGGGAATCAGCGCCGAATCTGTACGACTTAAAGGCAATTTGGGCTGCTTATCTCGGAATGCCGAACTTTCACGCTGCTACGACAATCGTCGTGACGCTCGGATTCGCCCTCGCGGCATTTAGTCTGTTCTACGGTTATTCTGAACGGAATTCACTTTCCCGCCTGGTTTTAACCACCCTCGCCCTTACAGCGTTCATTCCACCCTCCCTACTGTTCTTGCTCTCGTTAAAGCCGGTTTCGCTCCCTATCTTCGGGGAGCGTCACTTGCTGCCCTCGATTGTCAGTTATCTGCTGCTAGTGGCGGATGGCCTGATACAACTAGCCAACAATTTCCGGGTGCGTACTGCCGTTCTCGTACCAGGCGTTACGTTGCTGCTCATATTTGAACTCGTTCCGACGGTTACGGCAACAAGCGCTGGTCCGCGGAGAATGCCTTTCCAGGCGATTGTGTCAGCAACGCAGGGTAGCATTCCCTTATACACAACTTGGCCGTACGGTATCGGTGCCGTGATGAACGTCTATGAGCACGATCGCAATGCTGTTTTAGGCGTTCCGTCGGATGTCAATCGCTTGCCGGATAAATTCATCTTAATTTTCAGACCCGGCATTCCAAAGGAAGAACGGAAATTTGAGAATCTTCTCAAATCGCGCTGGCAAGCTGCAGGCAACCGCGATTTCTACAATGGATCGCACGGTGGGTATTACGTGCGCGTTGCGAAGCTTCAGCGTGTCCCTCCAATGCGGAATTCGGGTTTAGAGTCATATCCGGGATCGTAAGCTACCGCGCCATGCGCCTCACCCACTTCAAATACTGCCAAAGCGACCGGCGCTCTGACCAGATGAACCGGAAGAAAGACTCACGCGTGATCGAATCAGCCGGTATTCCAGAATAGGTTTCGATTCGCCAGCGCAAGTAAGGAGAATTCCAGGGCTGAAGACGATAGCC
>DAISJE010000056.1:0-13995 GCA_036821665.1 Bryobacteraceae bacterium
ACCGCTCCCTCGCGGTCGCGGCTCAGTTTCAAGATCAACGACTTACGAAAGTGTTTCTCGCTCGCGAACCAATTTTTTCTCAACCCCGTGAGCAAGCGGTTTGGCATCCCCGTCAAAACTGATTCAGAAAGCGCAGATCTCCGCCCTGAAGCTGCCGAATATCGTCGATGCCATAACGCATCATGGCGAGGCGGGTCAGACCGAGGCCAAAGGCGAAGCCGCCCCACTCGTCTGGATCGATGCCACTCAGACGTAAAACATTGGGATGAACAAGCCCGCAGGGCAGTAGTTCTACCCATCCGCTGTATTTACAAACCGGGCAGCCCTTGCCATCACAGATGAGGCAGTGGATGTCGAGCTCAAAGCCTGGCTCAACGAAAGGGAAATAGCCGGGCCGGAGGCGGACCGTTACATCGCGCTTGAAGATGCCGCTCAGCAGCGTCTTCATGAAATAAATAAGGTTCGCAACGGAGACCTCGCGGTCCACCATCATGCCTTCGAGTTGATAGAACGTATGCTCGTGCGAAGCATCGACCTCTTCATTGCGAAAGACGCGCCCTGGAGCAATCATCCGCAATGGCGGTCCCAGCTTCCGCATGCCGCGCACCTGAACCGGAGAGGTGTGCGTGCGGAGCAGATGTCCATTCGATAACCAGAATGTGTCCTGCATGTCGCGGGCGGGGTGCGTGGGCGGAATATTCAGCGCGTCGAAATTATGCTCTTCGGTTTCGACCTCGGGGCCGTCCAACACTGCAAAGCCCAGCGACGTGAAAAGGTCTTCAATCTCGGTTTGGAGCTGCGTGACCGGATGCAGACTGCCGGGGTGCACGCCGGGTGCCGGAAGCGTAACGTCAATCCATTCATTCGCGAGGCGTTCCGCCAGTTCGGCCTGCTCAAACCGGCGGTTCTTTCGCTCGTATTCAGTCTCGAGATCCTGCTTGACGGAGTTGAGCAGCTTGCCTAAGCGAGCACGCTCATCGGGTGCAAGTTTGCCGAACTCTTTACTAATCTGGGCTAACGTTCCCTTTCGGCCGAGCGCCTGTACGCGAGCCTCCTCTAGTTCCTGAGCAGATGCTGCAGAGGTGAAGGCCGCAAGCGTGGCCTTTCGAAGTTCTTCCAGTCGGGAATCCAGCATCCTGCTATTGAAGCTTTGCTCCAAGCTCTTCCAGTAAGGCGACAACATCCTGACGGCCTTGCATGAGAGCCAGATCGAGCGGCGCTTGATCGTTCGCGGCGCGCCGGTTGATATCCGCGCCATGGGCCAGGAGCACTTCGACCATCGCCCGGTTACCCGCCTGCGCAGCGGAGTGAAGTGCCGTCCACCCGCCTTCCTGGGTCGCGTTGATATCGGCGCCACGCTTTAAAAGGAGTTCGACGAGATCGGTCCGGCCCCCCGCCGCGGCAGCGTGCAGGGGAGTATTTTTCATGGTGTTTGCGGAGCGGGCGTTGACATCCGCCCCGCGATCCAGCAATGCGTTTGCCAATTCAGGGTGTCCGAAAAAAGCAGCGAGATGAAGTGGCGTCCAACCGTCGCTGCTATGGGATTTGAGCAGCGCTGGTTCGTCATCGATCTGTTGTATTACGTTCGAGCTAAGCCCAGCGGCGGCAGCGTTGAATACATCGAGTTTCGGATGGAGACTCAGTAGATATTCCGCAACAGTTTCCTGCCGGTAATATTTCGCTAACAACAAAGCACTTTGGCCCGACATATTCGTGGCGTCCAGCAGGCTTGGATCTTGCGCCAAAGCTGCTCGTACCCCTGTCAAATCGCCCTTCTTCACCTGCTCTTGGAACGTGGTTACGTCTGACATGTCATGCCGCCGGAACAAACAGTTGATCGGTCTTATTTAATTCCCAATCGAGGTGGTTGATGTAGAAGAGAAGGATTTCGCGCGGATATTTGCCGGCGAATTCATCGAATACGCGTTTCTGCCATCCTTCGGTCAAGTACTGTTCAGGTTTCAGGTCTTTGTCGAAGAAACCCTCTTCATTCGGAATGCCCAGGAAGTTCAGGACAGCCACAATCATGTCCAGATGAGAAAGCAGGAAGACTTGCGAAAGATCGGTGGCGAACTCCTCTTCACCAGCCTCAATCCGAGCCCAAAACTTCGGTTCGGCCTTGCGCAGCGCCTCGGAATTGAGCTTGGCCAAGCGAGCGCGTACCTTAAAGCGTTCGTAAACCTGATAGGTTTTTAGCTTGCCAATGGAGATGCCGCGCACGAGTTCGTGGAAAACGCCGGGGCCTAGCGCCAGAAAGACGCCACACATCTGCATTGTGAAAAGGGTAGCATAACCGGGCTGGCGAGGCAGCCTTATGAGCGGTCTCAAGTTGATGATTATTAAGGTTGTTAGGAGCCTGCGGTACAATCGGTAGGTTTGCGGGAAGCCGTTCAAAGTAATGAGTAATTTGATTGTGCTCGGCGCGCAATGGGGCGACGAAGGAAAAGGGAAGATCGTCGACCTTCTCTCCGAGAAATTCGACGCAGTGGCGCGCTACCAAGGCGGACACAACGCCGGTCACACTGTTTTCATTGGTCCGCAGAAATTCATATTAAAGCTGATACCAAGCGGCGTGCTGCGGCCTGGCGTTCTCGCGGTCATCGGCAACGGCGTAGTGATTGACCCCGCGGCATTGCTTGAAGAGATTGCCGGTTTGGAAGCGGCGGGTATTAATGTCCGTTCGCAATTAAAGATCAGCAACCGGTGTCACGTAATCTTTCCGTTCCATCGCACCATCGAGAAGATCTCAGAAACGCGCGCAAACCGGATTCCGATTGGAACCACTTCGCGCGGGATCGGGCCTTGTTATGAAGACAAAATCGCCCGCAGGGGGGTTCGCATTGCCGATCTTGTCGATGTTGATTTTCAGGAGCTCTATTGTGCGCTCGCCGAAGATAAGCAGCTCATTGCGGATGCATTTCAGATTGCGGAACGAGTGGACTTCGAAGGGATTCTGGATGGCTATAAGAAATTCGCCGAGCAGATCCGTCCGCTTGCCTGCGACACGGCGCACTTACTGAACGGCATGATCGCCGACGGGAAGAGCATCCTGTTCGAGGGCGCACAGGGTACCATGCTCGATATCGATTTCGGGACGTATCCGTTTGTAACGAGTTCGAGCGCGGCGGCGGGCGGCGCGTGTACGGGTACGGGAGTTCCGCCGACAAAAATTGACGGCATTATCGGTGTTTCGAAAGCATACATCACGCGCGTCGGGGCGGGTCCATTTCCGTCTGAAGATCTGAGCGAACTTGGCGAGAAGATCCGGAAAGCCGGAAATGAGTACGGGTCGGTGACCGGAAGACCGAGGAGATGCGGCTGGTTTGACGTGCCGCTACTCCGCTACACGGCCGAAGTGAACGGCATCGACAGCCTTATCATCACGAAACTGGATGTGCTGGACGAACTCGATGAGATTCCGGTGTGTGTTGCTTACGAGGTGGATGGCAGCGTCATTACGCAAATGCCCGCGAGCACACGCCGCATGGAATCCATTAAGCCGGTTTTCGAAAAGCTCCCAGGATGGAAGCGCTCCACACAGGGAATCACGAAACTATCGGATTTGCCGAAACAGGCGCAGTGCTATTTGAAGTTTCTGGAAGAAAAGACCGGCGTGGAGATCGGCTCGGTCTCGAATGGCCCCGAGCGCAACGAGACCATGATCGTGGCGGGATCGAAGTTGGAGCGCTTGCTGTCCTGAAGCGCTTCTGTTAAAAAGCCATGCCGGCACTTGACGGAAAAATCGCGCTGGTAACGGGCGCGAGCCGCGGGCTGGGACGCGCTATTGCAATCGCACTTGCGGAAGCCGGCGCGGACGTCGCCATCAATTATCAATTTGCCGCTGAGCCGGCTAAAGACGTTGAGCAATCCATTCAGAGAGTAGGGCGTCGCGCGCTCTTGGTGCAGGCCGATGTATCGGATGCGAGCGAAGTTTCGCGCATGCTGGATGCAGTGGAGCGTTCCCTCGGCGCGCCGCTTATTTTGGTGAACAATGCTGGGATCGCCCGGGTGCAGCCGCTCGAAGAAATAACCGAACGGGATTGGGACGAGATCCTGAAGGTAAATCTCAAATCCGTTTTTCTGGTAACGCAGCGCGCATTACCGGCCATGCGCGCAGCGAAATTCGGGCGCATTATTAACCTTTCTTCGGTTGCCGCGCAAGTCGGCGGTGTCGTTGGCCCGCATTATGCGGCTTCAAAGGCCGGCATGATCGGTATCACGCATTCTTACGCATCGCTATTGGCGAAAGAGGGTATCACTGCAAACGCCATTGCGCCGGCACTGATCGATACCGACATGGTGAGGGCGAATCTGCGGGCCCGGAAGGATATCATTCCGGTCGGGCGCTTTGGCGAATCGGATGAAGTTTCGAGCGTGGCGGTGATGCTCGCTTCGAACGGGTACATTACCGGCCAGACCATTAACGTGAACGGCGGTTGGTACATGAGCAGCTAAGGAGCTGCCAGTCGCTGAAGATGATGCATTCCACGAAAAAATTTCTGACTCCCTGTCGATCTCGCCGGGCGTCGTTCGAATTACTTGTGAGGGCCAATTATGGCCCGCGGATTTACAAAAGGAGTCAACGAACGATGGAATCAAAACCGACACACGAGCAGGCACAACTTCACCTGCAAATATATGAAATGCGACGCGAAGCCAAGCTGCGGCAGGCGCGCGACTGGTTCTTTAAGAATTACTTCGCCGACACGCTGGACGAAGCCATGCGAATCGCGCCGATGGGCACGGACGGCGGAGCCTTCGTGATGATGGTATTCGGATATTGGGATCAGGCTTGCGCACTGCTTAATTATGGTTTACTGCACGAAGATCTCTTTTTTGAGACCAGCGGGGAATTTTACGGCGTTTGGGAGCGAGTCAGACCCACTATCCAGGAAGGCCGCGCACGCTGGTCAAACCCTCTATTCCTTTCGAACCTCGAAAAGGCCGCGAACCGGTACGAGAAATGGAGTGAAGCGCGGATGCCCGGTCATGTCGCCGCGATACGCGAGATGACAAAGCAGCTCCGCGCACAGTCAGCAAAAGCGACCGCATAGATCTCTATTTGGCGGTGGTGGAGAGCTTAGCGATTGCCATCCACTATGTCTGGCTCTCAACGGCGGTTATAGGCAGGCTGAAGGAGAAAGTAGATCCTTCACCTGCCACAGAATCCACCCAAATCCGGCCGCCGTGCGCTTCAATCACTTTTCGGCAGATGGCTAATCCGATACCCGTTCCGGATATTTTTTTCGTATGGAGCCGTTTGAAGGGTACAAAAACCAGATCGAGGTAGTCTCGTTCAATGCCGATTCCATTGTCGCGAACATGCACCAACCAGTTCACTTTGTCCATATCAGCGCTTACGTGAATAAGCGGCCTGACGCCGGGACGAGCGTACTTTATAGCATTGCCGATCAAGTTCTGAAACACTTGTCCCAATTGCGCTTCATCTCCGCTGACAGTGGGAAGGGGATCGCAGGTGACTGTGGCATCGGATTCCGAAATACGCTCATATAGATTCTCGAGCACGGCACGGAACACGATATTCAGATCCACATTTTGCACCGAGGCCGGCCGGTGCCCAACCTGCGAATAGCGGAGGAGATCGTCAATCAGAGCCCGCATGCGGGTCGCGCCCTCGGCAATGTATCGCAAGCACTCCCGTTCGTGTCCGGTGAGCTTTTCGGCCGCGGTCCTTTCAAGGAGGCTCACGAAGCTCATTACACTTCGCAGCGGCTCTTGCAAATCGTGACTTGCAGCAAAGGCGAATTGCTGAAGATCTTCATTGGACCTGCGAAGCTCTTTGTTAAGACTTTGCAGGCGTTCGTTTGCGGTGAACAGTTCGCGCTCTGCTCTTCTAAGCCGTAGGAGAGCCTTAACATTGGCGACGAGCACCTCGGGGTCAACCGGCTCTATCAGGTAAGCGTCGGCACCCCAATTGAGCCCGGCCGCCGCATTTGGCGGAGTTATGGCGGATGCAGAGATTTGAAGAACGATTACGGAACTGCCCCCGGGAGCATTCTTGATGCGACGGCAGACTTCCATTCCGCTTAAGTCCGGTAAGTTCACGTCCAACAACACCAGATCGGGATCGTACTGCGCAATCAGCCGTAACGTGTCGCTTCCATTGCCGGCCTCGTATACGGTAAACCCGGCGTGCGACAAGATACGGCTTTTTACATATCGGGCAGCTTCATGATCGTCGACGTTGATGATGATTTCGCGTCCAGCCACGTTGTTGTATGTAGAGCCCCTAACTAAATTCCGGTTCCGATGAGAAAAGATCGGGCTCGCCCAAGATCTTTCGCATGGCGATGAGCGCTGGAAGGCGGCCTTCTGTCCCCTTTGGCAAAACTGCCGCTATCCTACTTCCTAGGCGCGCGTAATCGGTCTCAGTCATTACCTTCGAAGTGTGAATAATAACAGGAACATCGGCGGTCTCGGGATTTGATTTGAGACGATCCAAAATCTCAAACCCAGTGCTGTCCGGCATTACGAGATCAAGCAGAATCAGAGCCGGAGCTTCAAAACGGGCCCGCTCAGCAGCGTCTGAACCAGAAGCCTCGATGATGTGATGTTTTGTGCCTCGTAAAAGCCGTTCAACCAAGTACCGCGATGTGGTCTCATCATCGACAACCAATATAGCTTTCGAGCGCGCCCGCTGTTCGGTTCCCGTTTTCTGATCCGCGGACTTCTTAATTACACGGCCGCAAGGCAAAGTTAGCGAGAAGGTTGATCCCACTCCGATCTCACTCTCGACGGCCAACGTACCGCCCAGCAGTGTTGCGAGCCGGCGCGAAAGGGAAAGGCCGAGACCGGTGCCCTTTACTCGGGTTTGGATCGGATGCTCTATCTGAGTAAACGCTTGAAAAATGCGCTCCTGATCCTCGGGTGCAATCCCGATGCCGGTATCTTTAACCGTAAACACGACGCTATCTCCAGAAGCCGACAGTGCAGCTTTCACTCGCACTTCGCCGCGCTGTGTAAATTTGAGCGCATTCGAGATGAGGTTACGTAGGATCTGTCCCAGCTTGCCCTCATCGCTCTCAAAGACGATAGCCGGAGATGGATCCTCGCATATCAAGGTGACCGCCTCATTGCTTGCCAGAGGACGCATTAAAGCCCGCGTTGCGCCGAGAAACTGGCCGGCGTCAACCTCGGCGAGCCGAACCTCAGTTTTGCCCGACTCCACTTTTGCGAGGTCCAGCAAGTCGTTCACAATATCCGCAAGTTGCTGGGTAGCATCACGGATATAGCTGACCTGTTTTTCCTGCTCCGGTGACAGTTCTCCATCGGTTCGCATGAGAAGCAGCCGGGTAAGCGCAAGGACGGAGTTAACGGGTGTTCTAAACTCGTGACTCACATGAGACAAAAATCGGGACTTCATCTCATCGGCACGCCTCAACGCTTCGGCTTTTTCGTCCAGCTCGGCATAAAGAGCGAGAACTCCGCGATTCGTCTCTTCGAGTTCCAAGTTGAGGCGCTCCAGATCCTGCCGCCGCCTTTCCAGCTCTGACTCGCGCTGACCGAGCATGTCGAGCGTTTGTAAGAGGTCCCGGTTCTGCCGTTCCAATTCTTCCGCCAGCGCGGTTGGTCGTTGTTGAGCCAGCGTTGAACAGAGCTGTGAAATATCGATAATTTCAAACAGTTTCGGAATCGCTTTGCCGAATCGAACCGTGGTTCCCTGCGGCGATGAATCGATCCGGAACTCATCCATTAAACGGCTGGTTCCAGTCAACCCGACACCCATGCCTGTGGAAGAGACGTAGCTTCCTGCGAGAATTGAATCGACGTCGCCAATGCCGCGCCCCTGGTCAGTCACTTGCACCGAAAGGAACTGCGGCCGTGCCTGAAGATCGATTGAGAAATCCAGACGTCCACCTGCTGCGTACTGGTAAGCATTGCGCGCAACTTCCGATACGGCTGTTGCAATGCGCGTCTGATCTTGCTGGCTGAAGCCAAGCAATGCGGAAAGCTGGCGAGCCCGCTGGCGCGCTGTGACGAGGTCGCGCTCCTGTTGGATGTTGACCGATAATAGGTGCCGAGCATGGAGCCGATCAGACTGCAGATTCAAAAATCGTCTCCTATCTTCAGAACAACAACGCAGGCGTCATCCCGATTTCGGGTGCATTCGCGATAAAGAACCCCGGCGATAACGGATGGGTCGCGGCGGCGCAACCCTGGATAGCTATCTAAGGTCCAGCCGGTGTGAAGCCCATCCGAGTGCATAACGATTATTGCCTGCTCCTCGATCCGATACGAAAATTCCTGCAGGCGTGGCAAGTGATAGCCGGCAGTGCCGTTATGCGAAATCATGGTTGTGGATCGATCTTTTCCGACGAGAACGCCCGATATGTTACCCATCCCGGCGTACCGGACTTCGGAAGCGAGAGGATCAATATGAGCCACAGCTACCGCCGCGCCACGCGTAGCACGCAACGCACCGTGTATCTGCCGCAAAATCACTGTCGGCGAAAGATCGGTACCTCGGCGAAACGTTGAGACTGCTTCGATAGAAGCCCGGGCCGCCAGCATACCGTGCCCCAGTCCGTCGGCAACCATCAGAGCTGTCTTTTGATCTTGCTGGCGGAACGCCCACCCGTCGCCGCATTCGTCTTCCCCCGCCATCGGCTTTAAGACGCCGCCGATTATTGTCTTGGCTGAATCTCGTCGCCGAATTCGTGCCACCAGCACAGTTCCCTTGCCGGGTTCCGAATAAATGTCGAATTCTCGTGACAAACGTAGAACTGCGCCCAGTCCCGTTCCGGGTGTAGTAGCGCTTGAATAACCATCGGCCAAACAGCGACTAACATCGGCCATCCCGGGCCCACGGTCCACGGCCAGAATTTCGATCCCGGGTTCCGAACGCCAGGAAAGCCTCGATAGAAATATTTCGCCCTGTTTGGCGTGTTTGAGGAGATTTGTTGCAATCTCGGTAACGACCAGCGCTGTGGTTCCGATGAGCGTTTCATCCAATCCTTCTTCGCGTGCGATGGCGGATGAGGCGCGGCGGATTTCGCCAATCCGGCTTGAATCGTCGATCGGATAGACCTGTGTCACACGAAAAATTCAGACTTTCCAACGGGCGATTGTGACCCGAGTGCCGACACCGACTTGAGATTCAATGGAAAATTCATTGCAGAGCCGCTTGGATCCTCCGAGGCCTAACCCGAGTCCTGAAGCGGATGTGTAACCGTCCTGCATCGCCCGCTCTAGATCTGGGATTCCAGGCCCCTTATCCTCAAACGTCAGACGCAAGCCCTGCCGGGATGCTTCTTTGAACATTTCGATCGTTACCTTCCCCCCGCCGCCATGGACCACGGTATTGCGAGCTAGCTCGCTGGCCGCCGTTACAATTTTGGTCTGGTCGATAATCGACAATCCAATCTCGACCGCATAGGACCGCGTACTTTGGCGGACGGCCACAACGTCTTCCTGCAGAGCAAGCGGGAGTTCAACCTTTCTTAAGACCATCTCCTCCGGCCTCTTTCCTTGCGCTCTGCAGGAGATCCATTCCGCGGTCAACATTCAAGGCCGTTCGAATACCGGGCAGTGAAAGGCCGAGTTCAACCAGAGTGATTGCGACAGAAGGCTGCATCCCGACCACAACGGTTTCGGCATCCAGCACCCGCGACATCGAAGCAATATTCCCAAGCATTCGACCAATAAAGGAATCGACTATTGCTAATGCCGAGATGTCGATCAACACGCCTGTAGCCCTGTCACTGACGATACGCGCGGTGAGGTCATCCTGTAGAGCGAGCGCCATCTGATCATGCATATCCACTTGGATTGTGACCAGAAGAAATGATCCAAGCTTTAGAATGGGAATGCGTTCCATGGCCGAGTCGTCACTCTCTGCGCATCAGGTTCGGGTAACACTGAGATTTTTCTTTTTTAGTGCAAGCTGAAAGGCATCAGCGAGCGTCGCCTTGGTCAGCACTCCGCTGAGATCAACGCCCAGATGAATAATGGTCTGTGCGATTTGCGGGCGAATTCCACTGATAATGCAGTCGGCTCCCATCAGCCGCGCAGCGGCGACTGTCTTTAGCAAATGCTGAGCGACTAAAGTATCCACCGTCGGCACGCCGGTAATGTCGATAATGGCCAGATCTGCGCCTTTGGCTACTACGGCTTCGAGCAGATTCTGCATGACAATTTGAGTGCGCGCGCTGTCCAGCGTGCCGATTAAAGGCAGTCCGAGTATGCCTTGCCAGAGTTCGACTACCGGTGTGGATAGCTCCAACATTTCTTGCTGTTGCCGCAAGATAACGTCTTCGCGAGTTTTCAGAAACATTTCGGAGGTATACAACCCGAGCTTGTCGAGCAATTCGGTGGCAGACCAGATTTCGTCCGGCATTCCTTCTTTGTTGTCTGCGTACTCCGCGCTGATCCGAGCGAATAGCGGCTGCTTGAAAGAAAAAACAAATGTAGCTGTCTCCGAGGGAGTAAATCCTTGGATGGCCCGTTGACGGCTGATTTCACCAAGTAAATCGCGCATGTTGGACCACTCCGGCTTTCCAATATCTGTTCCGGCGTTCCGGTATAACGCATCGCTCAAGGCGCGGAGAAAATCCTGGGAATTGGCATGGAGTTGCGTTTCGGGGATGCGGTCCCGGCGCGCGGCAAGGGATTCCTTCTGCCGCTGCACCCACTCTTGTAATAACTGCTTCTCATGGCGCGCGACGATCTCAGGCAGACGAGTTTTACTCATCGACATCTCCAGTTCTCGAATTGAGGGCCTCGAACTACAATTGGCGCTCGTATGTAGGTTATCCTACGGCGGCGAAATAGGTTGAGCCCGGTGATTGAGCGATGGGGTACTTTTCAAGCCCGCTTTACCGCCGTCTATCCCCCCGAATCCCACCGGTTAACGTTTCTTCATCGCTGAAAACAAAAGCACTTGTTATACTTAAGCTGTTCCTATGCCTCCCACTGGTTTGGCTGACGAAACCGCAACGCCCGCCGGATTCCCCCCCGTGAGTGGCAGCGTAAAGAAGATCATTTTGCTGAAACCGCGTGGCTTTTGCGCCGGTGTCGTGCGAGCGATCGATGTCGTAAAAATCGCTTTGAATCTGTACGGCGCGCCGATTTATGTGCGCAAGGAAATCGTACATAACCGCCATGTAGTAGACGAATTGCGCGAGGCTGGAGCCATCTTCGTGGAGGAATTGAGCGAGGTTCCGGAAGGAGCAAGGGTCATTTTTAGCGCTCACGGAGTTTCGCCGGCTGTTCGCGCGGAAGCCAAGGAACGGCGATTGCAGGTCATCGATGCGACTTGTCCGTTAGTTACGAAGGTCCATCTCGAAGCGGTCCGCTTTGCGAAGCAGGGCTACACGATTGTGCTTATCGGGCACCGCGATCACGACGAAGTGATCGGCACGCTGGGCGAGGCGCCCGAAAACACGATTCTGGTCTCCGATGTGGACGATGTGGATCGCCTGAATATTAAAGACCCGGAACGCGTCGTATATCTCACGCAAACCACTCTTTCGCTGGATGAGACAAAGGATATCGTAAGGCGGCTGATGGAGCGCTTTCCGAAGATCATCGGTCCAAAAACGCAGGACATTTGTTACGCAACCGAAAACCGGCAGTTAGCCGTCAAAGCGGTAGCGCCTCTCTGCCAGGCGCTTCTCGTGGTGGGTTCACAAAACAGTTCGAATTCAAGACGGCTTGTGGAAGTTTGTCAAAAGGCCGGCGTCCCCGCTTATCTTCTGGACGACTGCAGCGAGGTGCGAGGACGCATGCTGGAAGGCGTCGATACGGTTGCGGTCACAGCGGGAGCATCCGCGCCCGAACATCTCGTCGAAGAACTCATTGGGCACTTGCGAACGCAAGGATATGCCGAACTCGAGGAAGCCGAAATCAAGGAAGAAGACGTGCGCTTCACGTTGCCCTCCGACTTGGAGAGCTTCACTCCACGGCTTCACCCGATTCGTACGTAAGTCCGGGACAACCGTGCCGAAACGATGAAGTCAAGCCTGCAGATCTCAGAGTCGTTGAATTTTGCCGCCGCGGACGCGATTCGGAAGGCGTCCTCCGCTCTCCTGGAGCGTCAGTCGAGCGAGGGTTTCTGGTGGGCGGACCTGCGCGCCGACAGCACCTTGGAATCCGATTACATCATGATGGAGCTTTGGCTTCATCCCCCGATCGATGGCGTGTGGAATCCCCCCACGCGAGCAAAAATCGACCGGGCGGTCGATGCCATTCTTGCGCGGCAGCTCGATGATGGCGGCTTCAACATCTATCTGAACGGCCCATCGGAAATCAACGCATCCATTAAGGCTTACTTCGCGTTAAAAGTTGCCGGCATTCCGGCAGACGATCCGCGCATGGAGCGTCTGCGCGATCGCATCCTGGAAATGGGCGGTGTGCAGAAGGCTAACAGTTATGTCCGCATCAACCTGAGCCTCTTCGATCTGTTCCCCCGCGCGGCTTGCCCGTCCATTCCGCCCGAAATCATTCTCCTGCCGTTTAACTTTATTTACCGGATGTCATCGTGGACGCGAGCTATTGTGATTTCGCTCGCAATCGTCCATGCCGCGAATCCACGTCGGCCGGTTCCTGCCGGTTTCAACCTGAAGGAGCTTTATCTGCCCGGCACTCCCATGTTGCCGTCGCGTGGGAAGGGCGTGCTGAGCTGGCGGAACTGCTTTCTGTGGATCGATCGTTTTTTGAAGTCTTATGAAAAGCTCGGGCCGAAATTCATTCGTAAATTTGCGGTGAACAAATGCGCCGAGTGGATGATTGAGCATTTCGAAGCATCCGATGGACTCGGCGCCATCTATCCATCGATGCAGTACGCCGTTATGGCGCTGGACGTACTCGGTTATGATTCGCGCCATCCGCTTCGCGTTGAGGCCGAAAGACAGTTCAATCAGCTGATGGTGGACGATGCGAAACGCGGCTTTTATATGCAGCCGTGTTTCTCGCCGGTATGGGACACGGCGATTGCGGCCTTCGC
This sequence comes from Bryobacteraceae bacterium, assembly GCA_036821665.1. GTDB lineage: Bacteria > Acidobacteriota > Terriglobia > Bryobacterales > Bryobacteraceae > Bog-105. Next base: position 12,965 of record DAISJE010000056.1, read on the forward strand.
TCTTGCCGAAACGGAGAACCCGCCCATCGCCGCGCTGCGCCGTACTGCAGACTGGCTGCTCTCCAAAGAAGTACGCCGCAAAGGAGATTGGTCTGCCAAACGTCCGAAGGCCTTGCCTTCCGGCTGGGCCTTCGAATTTGACAACGAGTTCTATCCGGATGTCGACGACACTGCGATGGTGCTGCTTGCTTTCGAAAAAGCGCATGCATCGGATCGCGGCAAGCAGAAAGCCTGCCAAACGCGAGCAATTAATTGGTTGCTTGCCATGCAAGGCAAAGACGGCGGATGGGCGGCTTTTGACGTCGATAATAATTGGAACATTCTCAGCCACGTTCCTTTTGCGGATCACAACGCTATGCTCGATCCCTCTTGCCCGGATATTACGGGCCGGGTTCTCGAGGCGCTTATCCGCTGCGGCTTGCGGCATTCGCACCCGGCTGTACACCGGGCCGTTGCCTATCTCTTGCGTGTGCAGGAAAGCGACGGGAGTTGGTATGGGCGCTGGGGTGTCAACTACATCTATGGCACGTTCCTGGCTCTACGAGGCTTACGCGCCGCGGGCCTGAGTGAAAACGAGCCGGCCATTCAGCAGGCGCTCGAGTTCATCCGCGCGTATCAAAACCGCGATGGCGGATGGGGCGAAAGCTGCGCCAGCTATGACGAGAACCGGTTCATTCCTAATCCGAGCACACCGTCGCAAACTGCCTGGGCCATTCTAGCGCTATTGGCAGGTGGCGATATTCGAAGCGAAAGCATATATAACGGCGTCGAATACTTAGTGCGAACACAGCGCCCGGATGGCAACTGGAACGAAGATTATTGCACCGGGACGGGTTTCCCCCGGGTTTTCTACCTCGCCTATACCGATTACCGCAACACGTTTCCCTTGCTGGCGTTGGCAAATTACATGAAAGCCACCGCGTTCTCTCACCAGGAACTCGCGGCTGTGAGATGAAGCCTTTTAAATTGAGGAATTCATTATGAGATTTCCGCTGTCCATGACCGTTGGCATGGGCGCTTATATTGCGAAG
>DAISJE010000057.1:0-13993 GCA_036821665.1 Bryobacteraceae bacterium
TTCGCTACTGGCGTCCCAGTCGTCAGTAGCTCGGGAATATCGCTTCAGGATTGTGATTGATCCGTTGCTTGAAAAGCCTGCATTCCGTAGTCGTCTGTAAGCGGACGCGAGGTTCTTTTCCTCTTTTAAGAACTGTTTCAGATCCTTGCCGCGATATTTACGCTCAAGATAAGTCTGTATGAGTTGAAGCTCGTCGGTGCCGTCGAATGTCTTTTCTACCGCTTTTGCCGCAATCGCTGGAGCAATGCGCTTCGAACGCAGCTCATGTAGCACGCGAAGCCGGCCGAATCCTTGATTTTGCAGCCGGGATCCCGCGAATGCTTCTGAAAATTTCGCATCGTCGGCAAAGCCATACTCGCGCAACTTGGTCATTGTGACATCCACATCTGCCGGGGACTGAGCGCGCGCGGAGAGTTTCTGCCTTAATTCGCGGGAAGCGTGGGCGCGCCGGGCGAGCACGCGCAAAGCATAATCCCAGAGTTCGGTTTCATTCAATTTCTTGGGAATTTTACGACCGGCCATCGTGCTGAAACTTTTGCTTCTTTAGTATCCTCTACAAGATGTAAACTGCAAGTGGATGCAGGTGGTTGGAACGTAAAGGAGATTTATATGGAGGAAAAAAGCGGGTTTGGATATTTCCTGCTTGGGTTGGGCATCGGCGTAGCGGCCGGAATTCTTTGGGCGCCAAGAGCGGGCGAGGAAACGCGGCAAATACTGGCGGATAAAGCCGGCGAAGGAGCGGAATACCTAAAAGGCCGTGCGCAGGAAGGTTCGGACTACGTGCGCCAGCGCGCAAACGATATGAAACAATCGGCCACGGATCTTTACGAGCAGGGGCGCTCTACGGTTGCGCGTCAGCGCGATACCCTTAGCCAAGCGGTAGAAGCCGGTAAACAGGCCTATCGTGATGCGGTCGGCGATGTCAAGGCGGCTGCGGCTGGCTCGGGTTTGGGCGGAAGCACGACGAGCACGGGCAATACCTCCGCAGAAACTCTCTAAGAATATACGTACTTCTGCGAATAGCCCGAAATGGATACGGTTCTCTTACTGCTTACAATTTTTGTCATCGTGGCGGCAATAGCCCTGCTGATTCAAGCCGCGACAATGCTGGGATTACTTCTGGTCGCGAGGGATATCCGGAATAAAGTGCTGGGTGTGTGGCCGGAAATACAGCAGATCATCGGCGTCTCTCGCCGCACGGTAGAGCACGTGGAGAAACACGTCGAGAAGATCGGCGCCACCAGCGTTGAGATCATTGATACGAGCAAACAACAAGTTGCCAAAGTCGATGATCTGCTGAGTGATGCTACCACTCGCGCCAAGGTTCAAATGGAACGAGCTGAAATGGTCCTGGATGACGCGATGACACGCGTACAAGAGACGGTCGCTATTATACAGACGAACGTTCTCCGGCCGGTACGCGAGGTGCAAGGGCTATGGAGCGGGATTTGTACGGCGCTCCAGTACCTCGGACGCCGGACCCGGTCTACGGTAGACCACGCCACATCCGACGAGGAAATGTTTATTTAATCTCGGAAATCTCCTGAATCAAAGTACGCTTTCAAATAACAGGTGATCGCCGACTTTGGTGCCTGTGCGCGAAATGGCGCCGGCTTCCAGCTTTAGAATGGAAGTCGCTGCTAAACAGACGAATACGCGTTCTGGCTGTAAATGCGGAACCAACCGGCAAACAATAAAGCGCTTATCGAGAAATAGAACGTCGATCGGGGTCTTCATGCCAAACGTATGAAACGCATAGCAAGGCCCCATCCATATACCTGCCCCACTCCTTAGCTTGTTTCGTCCGCGTTTCCCCTTTCGAAATGGCAGATGCGCGCCGGCAACGGTGACGGAGTGAGCAAGAGTAAAGTTCTGGCTGATGTTATGAACCGCGTACTCTACTCCCGGGCACGTCAGCCGGGCTGGGTCATCCTTTCTGGTTTCATCCACTTGTCGAACTCATCGCCCGTGAGGTAGCCCAGCTTTAGCGCAGCTTCGCGCAAGCTTGATCCATCGACGTGAGCGGTGTGTGCGATCTTAGCGGCTTTGTCATACCCTACTACCGGGCTTAAGGCGGTCACTAGCATGAGCGAGTTTTGAACATAACGATCGATTTGGGACCGGTTGATTTCGATTCCGGAGGCGCAATGATCGTTAAAGCTACGGCAAGCGTCGCTCAATAGCCGGACGGAGTGGAGGAAATTGAAAATAATAACGGGTTTGAAGACGTTCAGCTCAAAATTGCCTTGCGATCCCGCAAATCCGATGACCGCATCGTTCCCCATGACCTGGGTCGCGACCATCGTTACTGCTTCGCTTTGTGTGGGATTCACTTTGCCCGGCATAATCGATGAGCCGGGTTCGTTTTCCGGAATAATCAATTCGCCGAGGCCGCAGCGAGGTCCGGATGCCAGCCAGCGTACGTCGTTCGCAATCTTCATCAGCGACACAGCGAGCGTTTTCAGCGCGCCACTTGCGAACACCAACTCATCGTGTGCGGATAGAGCAGCAAATTTATTGGGATGAGATCGGAAGGGCAGGCCTGTCAACTCAGCAATCTTTGCCGCCGCACGCAGCGCGAATTCGGGATGCGCGTTCAGCCCGGTGCCAACGGCGGTGCCGCCGATTGCGAGATCATATAGGCCGTCCAGAACCGAACGCAACCGGCTTATGTCGCGGTCGAGTAGCGAGACCCAGCCCGAGATTTCCTGCCCGACCGTTAGCGGCGTCGCATCCTGTAGATGGGTGCGCCCGATCTTAACGACGTCCGCAAAGGCTGTTGCCTTTTGATCGAGTGTGTTGCGCAAAACTTGTACGGCGGGGATCAAGGTTAGAGCGATCCGCTCGGCGGCAGCGATATGCATTGCGGTCGGGAACGTGTCGTTCGAAGACTGCGACATGTTGACGTGATCGTTCGGATGAATGGGCTTCTTGGATCCCATCGCACCGCCGGCCAGTTCAATGGCGCGGTTCGAAATCACCTCATTGGCGTTCATGTTAGTTTGCGTACCGCTGCCGGTTTGCCAGATTCGCAATGGGAAATGGCCGTTCAGCTTGCCGGAGATGACTTCATCGGCGGCTTGAATCAATAGCTTGGTTTTCTCTTCATCCAGCTTGCCCAGGTCTCGATTCACCAGCGCGGCGGCCTTCTTAAGAACTCCAAATGCGCGGATCAATTCCGGCGGCATGCGATCTTCGCCGATATCGAAGTGAATCAGCGAACGTTGTGTCTGCGCACCCCAATACCTGTCGTTGGGAACGTCAATGGTCCCCATGCTGTCCGATTCCGTGCGTTTCAAGGCGTTCATCACTTCTATTGTGAAACGGAGTGATGCAAGAACCATTGATGCTTATTTACATGTCTGGCGCGGCTTTCCGGTTATCGGATCGCTTATCGGGCACGATGCGTAGCGATTTCAAGAACTCGATGACGCTGTCCTGATCGTATTTATTCAGGTTTTGAAAGCGTGTAGAAGTATCTTCCGCTTCTCCGCGGTGGGCCAGTACGGCTTCCCGCATAGTCGTGTACAACCCATGATGGCCGAACGGATGCTGGTTCGCGATGCCCCACAACCGGCGCGTTATGAACTTACCATTGCCAAGGAAGAATGCCGGCGAACCCGCGGGCTGGTTCATATCCAACGGTTCCCGATTCGGATCGTCAGGACCGGATGTGATGTCATGCAATTTGAAATCCGTAAAGGCAGGAACCCATACGACATTGCCCGTAGGTTTAAGGCGTGGCCCCGGAAGTTCATCGCTTGTCAGATCGATCGCAACGGTGCGTGCTTCGCCGGATTGCAGATTGCCGGGCGGATTATAGGGGTTCGGCTCGGTATAGATCCAGCCTTTTTTGTCCAAAGGGAGTTCTGTTACATGGCAGCGATCGCAGCCCACGGCTCGAAATACTCTGCGGCCATTGCCAATCGCATTTGCAATATCGATATCGGCCGGAATCACTTGGACCGGAACCGGAAGAGTTGCCTGAAACAGCGTCACGGCCGTAACATCCGCGCGCGTCAATTCGTTTACAAAACCATCGCCGTCGGCGTCCACATCAACGCCCACCCGTTCTTCGGGCTGGATCCCGTGATGCTGGTTGAAAGCGTTATTCGTGAATTGCCGTAGCGAAATGATGTTGCCTGCCTGACTAAAAGGGCGGATGATCAAACTCGGCGGCGCTTGCCCGGAAGTTACCAGGCTCGGTGCAGCAATTCCCTGTACCCGTGAAGTGTCCCAAGTGCCATCGAGCCGGCGCACAATCTGTCCGAATGAAATGCCCTTTGACGTCAATGCGCGCGCTGTTCCAGGCACAGTGGCGGCGGCGATCGCCTGGAGATCGGCTGTGATCTGGCGCGCCAGCATTTCGATGAAGCCGGAGCCGAACATGCCCATATCGCCGAACCAGGCCGGGACGTAGACCTGGGCGTTTTACGCGAATTAGCGATGCTCTGAAGTGAAACCGGCAACCCGCGTTCATCCAATGCGCCCCGCGTATCCAGCGTATCTGTCATGTTGAAGGTCGCAAAATCAAAGCGCTGGCCCAACACGAAAACATTGCTTGCGATGTCTCCGCCTCCGCCAATATCCGGCAGATTGTGGCAGCCCGCACATGAATTGGTATCGGGACCGGAGATCAGGTTGAAATTGCGCGGGAAGACCAGAGGCGATAGCGGATCGCTAAGTGGATTGCCGGTGCCTTTCGCCAGGGGCCGGCCCGCACCCTCCTGAGAGGTCCACCGCGCGGTGAATAGCTTTTTGCCGAATTCGATCAGCTCGTGCGTAGAGAGGACGTACTCTTCACCATCTTGCAGATGGACGGGAATCGCGACCTCTCTGCCAATTTGAGAACTGTCGAGTGCTGTAAGCATGCCGCAGCAGGCGAATGCGCACAGACTGAGCGAAATGAAAATATTTCTGTTCATTGGTTCCCGCCCTTTGCCCTTAGCCCATGCCGCGGAGCGCTGTTGAATTACGGCACCGGCACACCCACTACTTCCGCATTGGCGCGCGAAAACAACCAGCGGTCCCGAACCTTGGTCGCGCCGCCATCGAACGAAAGGTGGCCGGTGGCAGCCCAGAGTGGCATGCCAGTAGCCGGGTCCGTGGCTACGTTGAAAAAGTGGCACTGGAAGTACACAGTTGCGTCGCTGCCGTATACATGAATTTCGGTCTTGTAACTGGGTGCGAGTGAGACGAACTTGTTTGTAGGCTGAAGGGGCGCGGCGACATATTTGAAGAACGTGCAGAGCGTGCCCCGGTTTCCGAAATTGCTCGATGGAGCCGGGCATGTGGACGGACTGCTAGGATCTCCGTTGCCGATATAGTATCCGTCGCGAGGGCTCCCAACATTGAAGAAGACCCAGCCGTTGTCTGTCCAAAGCGACAGCATAGTCCGGATCCGTTGAAGAATCGCATTGTCCGAATCGCCGTTCACCGGATCGCGAACGGTTGAGGCTCGATGAAATGCCGCCTGCAATTCGTACAGCGCAGCGACTTGCGCGCCTTTGCTTCCCATTGCGCGGTCTGGCGCGTTCGCGTCAGAATCGTCCTGCGCTAAAAGGAGGCTAGTTCCTCCGAACGTCCAGGTAAGCGCGAGGGCCGCAGCGAAGAGTCTCATTCGAGTAGCACAGCTTCTCGATTTGTTCTGATTACGATCATGCATTGTGAATTCCTCCTTTGGAATTTGAATCTGGCTTCGACTATGAAGGGAAATTCCTGTTGCCGCCATGAAGACATTCGAATCAATTTCTGATCCGCTATTTGCCTGCAGAGACACAACTTGCAAATGTCGTAATGCAAAAGAGGTACGATATTCCTCACTAACGCTGGAGAGTGAAGGTGTCCGAGAAAATCGGTCCGGGGAGTGTCGTCCGTTTCGGCGGCTTTGAGCTCGATGTGAGAGCAGGTGAGTTACGCCGTCAGGGGGGGCGGGCCACGAGACTCCAGGACAAGCCCCTTCAACTCCTGATGTTGTTACTCGGCAAGCCGACCTCTGAGCTGGTAACGCGTGAGGAGATACAAGAACAAATCTGGGGTACCAGCCGGTTTCTTGATTTCGAAGACAGTTTGAACCAAGCGGTTCGCAAGCTTCGCGAGGCGCTCCGGGATAGCGCATCCACGCCGCGCTTTCTTGAAACCATCCCGCGCCGCGGATATCGATTCTTGATGCCCGTGGACGAAAAACTCCCGACCGCCTCACCGCCACGCGCCGGAACCACTGTCAAGTTACCGTCCACAGCCGAGCCGCAAGGTATCACCGTCGGGAGGCGCCGTGAGCTTTCGGAATTACATGCGGTTCTTGAGGCGGCGAAGGAACAGGGTGGCCGGCTATTTTGTATTTCCGGGGAGCCGGGCATCGGGAAAACAACCCTGGTAGAAACTTTCCTTGCCGGCTTCGGGCCCGATCTGAATTGTCATGTGGCACGGGGACGATGCTCGGAACGTCTTTCCGGCGCCGAGGCTTACCTGCCCATCCTGGAAGGATTGGAATGCCTGATGTGCGGCCCGCGCGCGGAGATCGTCAACAGGATCCTTGTCGAAGTTGCGCCGAGCTGGTCTTCCCGCACCGCCGTGGATGCCGCATCCGCCTCGCAAGAGCGGAAAAAACGTGAATTCGTCTCACTTCTGAAATCGTTAACTCGACAGCAGCCGCTTATTTTCTTTATTGACGATATGCACTGGGCGGACTTGTCGACTATCGATCTGCTGTCTTATGTCATTCCCCAATGCCGGTCGCTTCCCGTGTTGATATTGGCGACATACCGACCGTCTGACATGATGCTTGCAAATCATCCCTTCCTAGAAGCCAAACTCGAGCTGCAAACTCATCGTTTGTGTACGGAACTGGAGCTGGGCAGTTTGGGGCTGGAGGACATCGAGGAGTACGTCGATTCGGAGTTTCCAGGCAACCAATTCCCTGCCGAATTCGCGGCCGCTGTCGTACGCCGGACGGAAGGGTCGCCGCTTTTCCTGGCCGACCTTTTACGAGATCTCCGTACCGCAAACCTTATCTCCCACGAGAGCGGCTGCTGGCGCTTGACACGTCCTCTAGCAGAAATGGAGGGCACGCTGCCGGATTCGGTCCGCAGCATGATCGCGCGAAAGATTGGCAGGCTCAGCGAAAATCATCGAAGGCTGTTGGAATCGGCCAGCATTCAGGGACTAGAGTTCGATTCCGGCGTGCTCGCGGATGTTCTGGGTTCCGGCAGTACCGACATCGAGGACTCGCTTCAATCGCTGCAAGAGAAACATCGCATCATTCGGTTTATCGGCGAGCGGGAGTTCCCCGATTCGACGCTGACCCTGCGCTACGCCTTTTCGCATGCTCTCTATCAGGAGTCGCTTTACGCCGACATCCGCCCAACACGCCGCGCGGCTTTGAGCGGAACTACTGCCGCCGTCCTCCTCGAGCGTTACGGGCAAAGCTCCGGCGAAATTGCGGCGCAAGCAGCGCAACTGTTTGAAGCTGCCCGGGAATGGGAAGCGGCATCGAAGTGGTTTTGCGTCGCTGCCCGCAGAGCCGCTGGGCTCGCCACGTATCGGGAGGCATCGGAGCTATCCCTGCGAGCCGTGGCGATGAGTAACAAGCTGAATGGGACGGCCCACGATGAGCTGCTGCTGGAAGCAGCGGCGGAATTGGCCAGCGCGCGGCAGGCCCTCTCCGAGCTCGAGCAATCGATACTTGATTTCACGATGGCGGCGGAGGCGGCAACGAGATTGGGAAACACCGAGGCACAAATCGATGCGCTCTGCGGAGCGTGCTTTTCGGCAGGCATGTTGAGACGCACTGCGGAAATGCGCGAGCGAGCACTGCAGGCAATGGCTGTCGCCGAAGCCGCTGGTTCCTCCACTGCCAAGGCCGAGGGGATGCTGGGTTACGAACTTTTGTTTGGGGGCGATCTCGCCGCTGCTCGCATTCGTCTCGAGCGCGCACGTCCCACCTTGCTTCAGGAAGGCGCGCTATCACAGGCAGCGTTTGTCACCGGTTCCCTCGCATTTCTATGCGACCTTCAATCCGAGTACGCCAAAGCCGAGACCCTGTTCGCCGAGGCGATGGGGAAGCGCATGCGCGTTGCCAATCCCACCGACTTGCTTCGCATCACATGGATGAGAGGCATGGCGCTAGCCAATCAAGGGCGGATATCCGATGCGCTCCAGACCCTCGAGGACGGAGTGCGGACCGGCGAAATCAACGGAGAGCGCTATTGGATTTCACGCATTCCGAACACCGTCGGCTGGATCTACTCCGAGCTTTTAGATCCCGAAGCTGCCCTGAAACATAATCTGGATGGGATCGTGGCCGGACAACAAGCGGGCACGCCGGAAGTGGAAGCAAACTCCCACATCAATGCGTCGAATGCCTATACGGCGCTCGGTGACCTGAATCTTGCTTGGCGTCATCTATCCGAAGGCCAACAAATTCTGAATGCGGCAGGCGAATGGTTGAAATGGCGCTTCATCATCAGACTGGAACTGGAATACGCCAATTACTGGTTGGCGCGACAGGATACAGTTCAGGCGCGCGCCGCCGCCAAACGTGCTCTGGCGAAAGCGGAGGCAGTTCTCGCAAGGAAACACGTTGCATGGGCGCACAAACTGTTAGCTGATATTGATCTGCTCGAAGGAATTCCTGAACGCGCTGTTACCAAATACACCGCCGCGCTGGAAATACTCAGGCAGTATCCCTGCCCGCTTATTGAATGGAAGATTCTACTTGCCGCGAGAAGGGCCGCATTGTTGTGCGGCAACTCCGATTATGCCGGGCGCGCGTTTCGGCGGGCGATGGAATCGGTCACAATGGTTGCCGATTCCATTCGTGACGCGAAGGTTCGGGAGAAGTTTCTGGTTTCCGCGCGGGTCAACGAATCGCCTTCCGAACTGAAGTTCGGCACTGCCCCGCACAGCAGTCCAACAGGAATGTCCAAACTCCGGCTGCCGAACTGAAGTTCGGCACAGCACGCTGAAAGCGTAGGCCACGGGCGTAAGCGCGATAATCGGCGATGGCGGCTCATATGGAATACGTAAATCTTGGAAAAACCGGGCTTATGGTTTCACGTCTGTGTCTTGGCTGCATGACGTACGGCTCGAGCAAATGGCGCGATTGGGTTTTGGATGAGGATCAAAGCCGGCCGTTTATCAAACGCGCGCTCGAGGCGGGTATCAATTTCTTCGACACGGCCAACATGTATTCGGTCGGGGTGAGCGAGGAAGTCGTCGGCCGAGCGCTGCGCGATTTCGCGGATCGCGATCAGGTGGTAATCGCGACTAAGGTTTTCAACCGTATGCGTCCGGGCCCCAATGGCCGCGGCCTTTCGCGTAAAGCCATCATGACGGAAATCGACCACAGCTTGCACCGGCTGGGCACAGACTACGTCGATCTGTATCAAATCCACCGCTGGGATTACGAGACGCCGATTGAAGAAACCATGGAGGCGCTTCACGATGTCGTAAAGGCCGGAAAGGCCCGCTATATCGGCGCGTCGTCGATGTTTGCCTGGCAGTTCGCTCAATCGCTATACGTATCCGAGCTGCATGGCTGGACGCGTTTCGTTTCCATGCAGAATCATTACAACCTGATCTATCGCGAAGAAGAACGGGAGATGATTCCACTTTGCCGCGACCAAGGCGTCGCGCTTATACCCTGGTCACCGCTGGCGCGCGGTTTCCTGGCCGGCAATCGCAGTAAAAACGCCGGCGAGACGTCCCGCTCGAAAAGCGACGAATATGCACATCAGATGTATTATCAAGACGACGATTTCACCGTGGTTGACCGGGTTTCCGAAATCGCCCAGCAGCGGGGATTGCCAAACATGCAAATTGCGCTTGCGTGGATCCTATCTAAGCCGGGCATTACTGCCCCGATCATCGGAGCGAGCAAGCCGCACCATCTCGACGACGCGATTGCATCGCTCTCGGTGAAGCTGTCCGAGGACGAGATAAAACGGTTGGAGGAGCCGTACAGGCCGCATCGCATTCTCGGCCATTCCTGACTTGCACCTGCTTCTATTTTTTCGGCGGACTACCAAACCGGATCGCGACGGCCGCGTTCTTTTCGAACGTCACGTCGTTTCCACGCGAAATGACGGTCGAATAGACGGACCAGGCCAATCCATAGAAACCAAGCGCTTGCCCGAGAGCAGGAGGTCCCCAGCGAGCCGCTGCCGTGCCAAACAGCCCAAACCCTGAAAATCCTCCCAATGATCGCCCGCCGAGGTTGGCAGAGCCGCCACCGGATGCTGTCTGCTTGCCGGCATCTTCATCTAATGTCTTGACGGCCACCAGCGCTGATACAGCAGGACGCAACAGGCGTGTCTTCGACTCCTTCGCGGTGGCTGTCCCTTCGGAATCGACTTTGACCGCTTTGGGATCTGCTTCCATGGCGGCGAGCTGAGCATCCGTGTGTTGCGGGTGTGTAGCATAAACGGCACGGCCCAAAGCCGCTGACGCTTCCCCTTCCGGAGCCTGAATCTCCTCAATTGCAAAGCGGAGTTTTCCGCCGCGATGAAACAGGCGCGCGCGTTGGGTCAGAGTAATTCGCCCGCTCAAGCGCGTACCTTGAGGAAATAACAATTTATGCTCCGGTGTGAACAACGGGGCGGAGAGCACGCCAGAGATGGGATCGCCAACCTTGGCATTTGAGGAGGTGAAGGTATCCAGAATTGTCATCTCACCAACTGCATCCGGACTCACAGGGGTCTCGGGCGAAGCGATTTCGCTGAACGCCACGTTTTCCGTTCCGAAGTCTAGCGGCGCGGACAGCACGGCATCGAAGCGCGTGCGCGCACGATACCACTGAGGATGGTATGGAAGCTTTGACCAAAGAAAATCTTCCACCCATTCCCGCTTGTTGGGGCCCCGCACAAAGCCAAACAGCCCGCGGCTCCGCGCATTCGCCTGGTTCTCGGCCTGACGCACGAGGAACTGGCGTATCCGATTGGAACGAGCTGAACCGGCCTTTTGTTTTTTGGGTTTTTTGGGCGGCTTCGGTTCGACATAGATGGTGCCCAAACCGGAACACTCATTAGTCCGAAGCGGCAACATGCGGCCGTCCGGCAGCCTCAGATTAGTGAACGAAATTCGGGCCTGCTTGAGAGGTGTGAAATCGCCGCGGACGATGGCTTGCGCACGAATCATTTTCGGTACAGGTTCCAGGCTGCTAACCCGGCCGTGAAAGATGGTTCCGGCGGGGATGACGAGTCGGTCATAGGCCCAGATGGGCTGAATTAGCTTGGCTTCAACGGATTCACCAAGACGGTACGATACGCGATGAGTAATGTAAAGCCGGAGAGGAGTTCCAGTCTCAACCTTTAAGTGAACAGGAAAGGTCGGATTCGGCTTTGAAAGTTGGCAGAGCGCGTGAGGCGCAAATTGAGTTAGCAGACCTGCAATCGCTAGAATTGGCCGAAGGAACATCGAATCGGCTTAGCTCCAAACGATGAAACGCACGAAGCCGAAACCCGAACGGCTTCGGCACACTCCCTTAACAGTACACCTACACTGTCTCAGCTAAATGCAAGATAAGCGCTGCCAGTTCAGACCACGGCGGCTGCTTGCTGCTTCCAGGCGTACAGGGGGAACTTGCCGGTAAGTGCTGCAACGCCCTTGCGCGCCTCGGAACGGGCCTGGTCCGATTTGACATCGTTCAAGACAGTAGCGATCAGGCGGCCCACTTCTTTCATCTCGGTTTCCCCAAAGCCGCGTGTAGTAACCGCCGGGCTTCCGAGGCGGATACCGCTCGGGTTTAACGGGGGATTCGCGTCAAAGGGAATCGCATTCTTATTTGCAGTAATGTAGGCCTCATCCAACGCCTTCTCCGCTTCTTTGCCCTTTACGCCTTTTGCGAAGACGTCCATTAAGAACATATGCGAATCGGTGCCACCACTTACAATCCGATAGCCTTCATTCTGCAGCGATTTCGCCAATGCCCGCGCATTCGCGAGCACCTGCCGCTGATAAACGCGAAACTCTTCCGATGCAGCCTCGAGCAGGCAAACTGCTTTTGCGGCAATGATGTGAACCAGAGGACCACCCTGTGCGCCCGGAAATACCGCTTTGTCGATAGCCGGGCCGAACTTCTCTTTTGCCAGGATCATTCCGGCCCGCGGACCGCGCAGCGTCTTATGGGTCGTCGAAGTGACAATATCGGCATGATCGCAAGGATTCGGGTACACACCCGCCGCAATTAAACCCGAGTAGTGCGCCATGTCGACCAGGAAGACGGCTCCCACCGCGTCCGCGATTTGCCTGAAACGAGCAAAATCGATCACGCGGGAGTAAGCGCTGGCGCCCGCGACGATCAGCTTCGGTTTGTGCTCCTCGGCAAGCCGCTGCAGTTCTTCGTAATCAATTAGCTCGTCGTCGCGCCGAACCCCATAGGCGACAACTTTGTAGAGCTTCCCTGAAAAATTGAGCGGATGACCATGCGTAAGGTGCCCACCATGCGCCAGGTTCATGCCGAGCATGGTATCGCCGGGCTGCAGCACGGACGCGTACGCCGCTTCGTTGGCCTGCGAACCCGAGTGCGGTTGCACATTCGCGTATTCGGCATTGAAGAGCTTTTTGGCGCGCTCCCTGGCCAGGTTCTCTACGACATCGACAAACTCGCATCCGCCGTAGTAGCGCTTTCCCGGATAGCCTTCCGCGTACTTATTGGTAAATACAGTTCCGGCTGCCTCCAAGACTGCTTCGGAAGTAAAATTTTCGCTAGCGATCAGTTCGATCCGCGTGTTTTGCCGGTCGAGTTCATGCTGTATCGCCTCATAGACCTCGGGATCCGCCTCCGCGAGAGTCCGCGCCATTCGCCGCTGTTCATTCATGGGTGGTGTATTTGAGTGCTCTATTTGATTGTCCATTACACGGATTCAGCTATGGGGAACAGCCGAAGCGAAACCTGTATATATGAAGTCTCTAGCTTTAAATAGCAGCGGCGAGTTCAGCGTTTTTACGGTCCACCGGGGCAGCAATCGCTGAAGTTCCCCACAAATACTATTGCGAGACGTTTTCGAAAATTCGCTTGAATCGCTTTTTCTGATCCGCGTTCAGGACCGCGAGAATACGCTGTTTTCCTAGTTCGGCAACATCTTCACGCTCATCTTCGATGTTCTGGTAGTACTTGCCGTAATCGTCAAGTACGGCCGTAACGGTGTGTTCTTGTTCGGGAGTCAAGTTCAGAACCGTTTTCAAGTGCTGCAGGCCGACTGAACGAGCCATCTCAATGGCACGGTCAGAGCGCGGATGAAACATATGGGAGTGGAGATAGCTGCGAGTGATCGCGGATCCGAATGCGGCTCCGCAAACAAAGATAATAGCCAGGATAGCGAGTACCTTTGGATTGGACCAACCGGCCTGGTCGCGCCGCAACATAAATCGAGAAGTTGCCGAGGTAGCTATTGGATCATCTCCGCCTGAGCAAAGTGATGAGCGGCAAAATTCTCCAGCGTCGCATCCCTCTGCTGGGCTTGATTACCAATAACCGGAGCATCGTAGTGTATTTCCTGGGCTACCATATTCACACTGCGAAGGTGCCCGTCGCGGCTCTCCTGACTTACAACGTAGGACCCCAGCAGAATAGCGATCGTTAAGGAAGCATATGCCAGGCGTTTGCCGAAGGGCGAATCGGTAAAGACCGACCAAATAGAACGATTTCCGCGCTCTTCGATCCGTTGGAGTACACGCGCGTAAAAGCCTGCGGCAGGCTCCGCTTCTTCCGGCGAGCGAAGTGTCTTCACCATCTCCGCTTGCGCCTTCATAGCGGCCAATTCGGCCGAGCACTCAGCGCACGACGCAAGATGTTCGCTCACTCCGCGATTCCGAGCCGATTCTGCCCGGAGCAGATCTTCCAAGCGATCTCGAATGGACCCGTGCATGTCTCCCTCAAAAATCTTACTGCCTACGCGGATCTCATGTCCGCTTAACTCAAATTTACAACCAAAAACACCCAACGAAAACACCTACGAAGCTGTGGGGGGTGCCAGCGGTCCCTTTTCCAGCC
>DAISJE010000058.1:0-13935 GCA_036821665.1 Bryobacteraceae bacterium
CTTGTTTACGATATTTGCGGCCGCGCTCGAATTGCAGCTGCACGTATTGTCGCGCCTCGGGAAGCGCCCCTCCTGGTATGCGTGGCGATTGCTGATCCAGCGTTGCGGCGCAAGCCTATTCATTAACAGTTACCTGAATCGACAGGACTCTCTCGCTCTGAATCTCATGATCAAGAAAGCGGGCATGGGCCTCTATGCTACTGGCGATATGATGGGCAGCGCGGCCCAGCACCTTTCCGATAGCGATTTCGATCTCGATGAAGCGCTGAACCTCCATCACAGTGGATTGCTTGGCATGGCGACCAAAAGCATTGAGTTAAGCGCGACCATGGCTCTCACCGTCGGACAAGTCGGTTTGCATGTATTGGGTTCCATCATCGAATCCGTAGGAGATGAACTGACACAGGGCGCTCTTGCCGCGGGCATCATTTACTATCACGGAATCGCGTTAGCTTCCGACACGCTGGCATTGGATAAGCTCCATCGCCAAAGTCCGGCTATGAATCGAGGCCTTCGCGATGGTGTCTGGAAAATGGGAGAGATCGCCGGATCGATACTACGCGATCTCGTCCGTCAACGCCGTACCGCGTTTCGAGACAGACGTCGCCGGATTGTCCGCTCGCTGCCGAAAAGCGCGTACTCCAGCATTCAAATGTTATTCGGACGAAAGGCTCAGGCCCGGACAACCGAGTTTTGATGGCCTTCTCGATCCCGCTCAGAATCCTCTTTGGGGCCGATATCCTGGGCGTGCCCGAATTTTAAATTTCCGCATCGCCTCCGACGTGAGCTCGATCTTAATCCGGCGAAATCCTTCGTTCGGATTCGGTTGAGGATAATAGGTGACCGTGTAGCTGTTACCCAGATCCTCACGAATGGATTCGAACGCCTCTACTTGTTTCTGCCATGTCTTCGCAAAGTAGTTCTTCCCACCCGTATTAGTTGAAATACGCCGGAAGATCGAGGCGGAAATCGGATCGTTATTCACCTCATTGGTGGAGATCACGTAAATGGGTATACCTTCATCCTCGGCCACCGCGCGAACATCGTCGGGAGCAACCATGCTTGCATTATCGGGACCGTTGGAGAAGACAATCACAACTTTTCGTCCGGGGACGCGTGCTCCATCCCGCAACGTTAGGAGCAGGCAGTTATAAAGAGCGGAATCGTCACCAGCTACTGCTTTACGCAGGCCGGCGATTGCGGCGACCCGGTCGCGATTTAGAGGTACAGCACGGTTCAGGTTACGGCTATATGTGTAGACGGCCACAGAATCCGCGCGGTCCAACCCGCGAATGAAGTCGGCGATAGCATCCGATGCATAAACAAAACCGCGATACATGTAGTTGCTTGTATCGAAGAGCACAAAGACGTTCGTACCGGAAGCGTCCTGCCTCAAATCGGCCACGGCGGGATTGGCTGGTCCTCGATCATTAGCGACGCTGGCGGCGTGCAGCGGCTTGGTTTCTCCGCCGTCCAGCACCTGTAAAGGCGCGTGATTGCCTTCCGCAAAGGTCGACGGCTTTTGCAGGATGTCGTCTTCATAAACCTTGAAATCTTTGGGTCTTAAACCGTTTACATATTTCCCTTTGTTATCGGTAACCGTAAAACTGAGAACGACCATGTCCACTTTCACGTGGAAGGTGGTCTGCTCCTGATCCGCGGCGCGCAGCCAAAAGCACCCGATTACGGCAGCCGCCATCAGCGCGGCACTGATTTTTAGAGGTTTACGCACGAAGTCCTTCCTAATCTAATGAGCTGGTCGCGGTTGAAGCCTGCGCATTATGGCGCATGACGTTACTTGCGACAACATGAAGAGAGCGGAGCAGCGCCGGCCAGTCTTCCAGATGCGTGGCGAAGATGTTTTCTACGACTGACCGGTTCCATTCAGGCACATAGGCGTCTAATTGCGAAACCGGAATTCCCGCTTCGTCTGCCAGCGCGGCATAATACAAATTATTCGATTCCCAGGTTTCCGCCAGAATGCGGCTGGAATAGCCCATAAGTGCCGGGAATGTACGGAGGTACAGCAGCCCCGGCCGGTACGAATGCGTGAGGGTCGGTTTGGGAGTGCCGAAAGCCCGTCCAATGGCCTGCGGCGTCAGTTCCGAATCCTTTCGTGATTCGAGTGCGGCAATTTGCATCGACGGGACGTCAGGCGAGATATCTTGCAGCTCGGGATCTTGTGAGATGGCATAGAGCACGGCCGGTTGTAGAGAGGAAGCTGCAGCCACGAAATCGCCGGCTCGAAGATGATCGTCTACCCTTTCGGTGTACCCCGGCGTTTCATGTCGCCGCAACGCATCCAGCACTTTCGCTTCGACCGCTCCGTTTAGAGCCGCCGCAGCCAGAAGCGTACGGGCGCGCTCGATATGCAGGGCTACCCAACGCAGTTGCTCCGGTGAGACGCTTCGCCAGCGGTTCACCGTTACGTCCACCATGATCTGGGGTACCAGATCTCCCCAAATCAAGGCCTGCTCGCGCTTCGGAGTCAAAAAATTCTGTTCCGCTTCGGCCAGGGCGTAGGGTAATGAAACGAGTGAGCCGACCAGCCTGCCGCCGCCACTTTCGGGCCAGCCCGATCCGGCGACTTGCGTAGTGCGCCATTCAGCCGGTGTGCTTTCGGCCCCAATAAAATCGTGGCTCCGAACGAACAGCGGATTCGTAACCAGAAGTTGAGCGCCCTGGGGTGCGTAGTATGCATACAAAATGCCGACTAGTGAATCGCGCAAAAACGGAGCCAATACCCCGCGAGTGTCGCGCTTATCGTTTCCCTTCGCTAAGGCTTCAAAATTGACTTTCCGCTCCTGAACGATGTGTCTCTCACCCCAATAACCCGGTGTGTAAGAGTTTCTTTCCGCACCCGAAAGCGAGCCGCGAAGCGTTTCCGCCTCCGCCAGTCTATCGAGTTGTTCGGTCAGGCCGCGCATGGTTTTTGCGTCCACCGGTCCTTTCCCGAAGCGATCTGCCGCGCTGAAAAGCGCATCCAGCGAGATCAATCGTTGGGCATCGAATATACGGACGAAATTCTCCGCGGGCGAACCTGGCACGGAACCGCCGGGGCTCTGTACTGTCCCGACGAGCACTCGCATCAGGGCCTCCTGACGCGATCCACTTGTGCTCGACCCTGCACTCGTTAGCAACAGATCGACACCGGAACGCCCGGCATCGAACAACTCGGCTTCTTGTTTAATCGCGCCAAACGGCCGAATCAACTTCGCGAACGAAGCGTCTTGCGCTTCTGCGGGAATAGAGTTTTGCCGGCAAAGGATGCGCCAAAGCTCCACAAGCGACTGCAACGTGGCAAGCGTGTCCGCTCGCAGCATGACATCATGCACGCTACGACTTGCCGCCATAGTGTCCATGTAATGCTCAATCGATTCTTCGCTTAAGGTCGGAACGTCGGCAAATACGGCGTATTGCGAGCCATAAATCTTATACCCATATACGAGCTTGATTGCCAGGGCGGCAGACATCGGTGTGGCGCGGTTACGATCGATATCATTCAATGCCAGAAAGATCTTCAGTGGCTCATTTTCTACGGATTTACGGCTCAGTCCGAACAGTGCTTCCACCAGATCATCACCCGTGCGCCACGATGTCGCCGAGCGTGTCAGCTTGCCATCGTATTTGCCATTCGGATGCTTGATGAACAGAGTGCGCCAGACCTCCAGGTTCCCTGGAATATGGGGTTGGCCATTCGAGTCAATACGAAGAGAAGTGGTCAAGAGCATCAGTTCGGTGCTGGATCGGAAAACCGGGCGCGCCGGACCTGGGCTTGTAATTTTTCCCCTCAGTGCCTCGTAGAATCGTTTCGTGTGCGCCGGTTCCGTCAGGTAAGCCGCCCCAGGCCCTTCGACTCGCGATAACGCGTCGAAGTAGCTAGCCATCCAACCGTCATCGGTTGAAATCAACTTATAAAAAAAAGCGCCCGGATTATTCGGCGAAACGCCCACCAGATTGGCCCAGACTTTTGGGGAGCCGGGCACCACCGCCGCGCCGTTTTGTATCTGGAACATTCCGCCATAAAAATCGAGCACGTGTGCGTAGATCTTAAGTTTTCCGGGAGGAGCTTGCTTTCTCAGGGCTTCCGCGGTGGCGCGATCCAAATGCGAAAGACCCAGATACAAGCGGCACAGCGAAGGATCGGAAAGGAACGCGTCGATGAAATCGGTCTGGCCGCCACGGCCGAGGGCTGCCATCCAGTAGTCGGCGGTATACAGGACGGGTACGGGAGTGGGTGCGTAAGAAAGCTCGAAGCGATGGTTGGCGCGCAGGTCCTGCTCGAGCTGAGTTAGCGGGAAAGCTGAATCGATCGTTAGAAAGGCTCGAGTTGCATTGACGGTTTCCAGCACAAGATCGCCGCCGCACGAGCCCCGCATACGGTAACCCAAAATTTTTAATAAATTCCCAGTCTCATCGCTATCGCAAGTGGGAATCACGATCTTGTGATCTTTGTTGGCCATCGATTGCAGTTCTCTGGCCTGACCGATATATCGCACGAGCAAGCGAAGATATTCAGTCTGCTGCAACAGTTCGTTGCCCGATGCCTCATAACCGTTGGTTACGACATTTCGTGCCAGGGCGGGAAGCAGATCTTCCGGCGCAAGATCGCTCGATAAAGCCGCCATTCGCGCAAACGACGAAAGCGGGCCGGGGATCATGACGGTTGAATAAGTCACCGGCTTGATTCGCTGCGCCGGAGGAACGAGGTCAGAGCCGCCAGCCGCGCGGTATTCTTTCAGATCGCCGGTCAGATCCGTTTCCTGGTTGTGCATGAAATCCAGCAGCACAAGCTGCCGCAAAGCGAGTTTGCGTTGATTTGGATCTTGTTCCTCTGCGGCCCATTTGAGGTAAGCGGCGCGCCAGCCCGGGTCGTTATGGCGTTCCATGAATTCGGCCAGTTGTTCGGACGCGGAACTGCTGGCTGGCGCCTGACCCTCCAGAAGCGATCGCGCGCCCGCGAGATCGCCGGTCGATTCATGCTGCAGCACTTGCTCCGCTAACCCACCGGTCGCGTTGTTCTCGGCAGACTGTAACCCGGTTAACGATATACAGGCCAAAACCGCCGCTGGAACAACGGCTCGAACGGCTGCCTTCAGTTGCCATGGAATGACGTTCATTCGCATCGCCCCCCAAACTGGTTTTCTACTCTACCATTTGTCAATCGGGTTCGGAGAGCAACTCGTAAGACTTCTCTTGTTTCTCCGTCCCTTCGAAAAAATCTTTTCAGAAAAATTACAGAATTGTGTTACAGGGGCGTACCGGTACGCGCTTTTCAGCCAGTATTAGAGCGGAAGAATCGGTACGGGCGGACAAATCCGACCGGTCGAGTGCTGGTCGGTGCCGGTTGCATTGTGATTAACTAGAAGTGACCTTAAGTTCTTTTCATGGCAAGCGTGCCCGCAGCCCCGCCGACGCAGGCTCCGGCGAAGGGAAAAATCGTTTGGCAGCCCATCGCGTGGTTTGGCGCGCTCCTCATTATTTGTTACGCTCCAATCCTCTACCGGATGGCCGTTCAGTGGGCCACCGACGAGAACATGGGCCATGGGTTCTTTGTTCCGCTGGTTGCCGGTTTTATTGCCTGGCGGCGTCGAGATACACTGCTTTCGATCCCCCGAAAACCGAATGGATGGGGATTATTTCTAGTGGTCTTCGCGGCCTGTGAAGCGCTGGTTGCAACACTCGGCGCGGAGCTCTTTACCGCTCGCCTGGCCTTTGTAATCGCCCTGGTTGGGGTGATCCTTTATCTCGGGGGCACGCGGTGGGTGAAAACGCTCGCGTTTCCCCTATTTCTGCTGCTTTTTATGATCCCGATTCCGGCCATTATTTACGCTCAGCTGACGCTTCGCTTACAGACGCTTGCCAGCCAGCTTGGCGAAGTTCTGATTACGGCCATGGGCATTCCGGTGTTGCGCGCCGGAAATACGCTTCAGCTCCCGAGCCAGACTTTAGATATTGCCGAAGCTTGCAGTGGAATCCGTTCACTTTTGTCGCTCGGTTTTTTGTCTCTCGTGTATGCCTATTTTGCGGACAAACGCGTATGGATGCGCTGGGCCCTTTTGGTTGCGACAGTGCCGATCGCGATCGGGGCCAATGGAATCCGGGTTGCTGTAACCGGGCTAATGTCGCAAATTAACACGGAATTGGCAACGGGTATGTACCATGAGACAGAAGGATACATTGTCTTCATAGTTGCGCTCATTGCGTTAATTGCTACACATAAGGTGATCAGCTTCTTGGCCAACAAGGTGAGTAAAGCCTGAATATGGGAAATTGGCTCGGTTCCAAAAGCGTTCGCATATTGACTTTGATACTGCTGGCGCAAATCGCCGTTTTCTATGGCTTTTCCCGCAGCGAGAAGATTCCGCCGCACCGGGCCTTAGCGCAGTTTTCTCTACCGGGCAGCACGTGGTCTGTTGTGCAGGACGTTCAGTTGGATAAAGAAACGCTGGACGTCCTGAAAGCCGACGACATCCTATCGCGCGTGTATGTCAATAACAGCACCGGGCAAATGGCAACGTTATTTGTTGCATATTTCGAAACGCAGCGGACCGGCAAGGCGCCTCACTCCCCTAAAAACTGCCTTCCCGGTAGCGGTTGGGCGCAGACTCAATCCGGAACGATTGAAATCCCCGTTCAGGGCGAACCATCGCCGATAAAAGTAAATCGTTATATTGTGGCGCGCGGCCAGAACCAGAGTGTGGTGCTGTACTGGTACCAGGCCCGCAATCGCGTGATCGCCAGCGAGTACTCCGCAAAAATTTACACCGTGGAGGACGCTATCCGATACAACCGCAGCGACACCTCACTGGTGCGTGTCGTGGTTGGCGTAGATGACGGGAACATTACAAAGGCCGTGAACACTGCGACTTCGTTTGTGAAAGCGTTTTTCGCTCCGCTGAAGGAATACCTTCCCTCCTGACCAGCTGTGAGCCTGCCTCTCGGTTCCGAAGTCGAAGGCCTGTTTGCAGAACGGCCTCAGCGCGTATACCTGGGCGGTCGTTTTGTCCGGCTCGAGCCGCTCAACTCCCAAGCGCATGGAACGGCTTTGTGGAATGCAACCGGCGGCGCGCAGCATGAAGGCCTGTGGACTTATCTCTCCGACGGGCCGTATTTCGATCAAACTTCTTTCGATGTGTCATTGAAGAGCAAGGCGGATTCCGTTGACCCGCTCTATTTCGCGATTGTCGATTCACGGACGAACCTGGCCACCGGGTATGCTTCCTATTTGCGTATCGAGCCAAGGCAGCGTTGTATTGAAGTAGGTTCTATTTTGTACGGGCCAGAGCTACGGCAGACCGCAGGCGCAACCGAAGCCATGTATCTCATGGCGTGCCATGCCTTCGAAGATTTGCATTACCGGCGTTACGAATGGAAGTGCAATGCGCTACATGCCGGGTCCCGGCGCGCAGCCCTGCGGCTCGGATTCACCTTTGAAGGCATCTTCCGCCAACACATGATCGTTAAAGGACGGAATCGCGATACCGCCTGGTTTTCCATGCTCGACTCCGAATGGCCCGCGCGAAAGGCCGCGCTGGAACGCTGGCTCGACCCGGCTAATTTCGATGGTCATGGGCGCCAAAAGAAAAAGCTGGCCGAATGCGCTTCAGCTTGATCGGGCACGCACCGCGCTCAAGGGCAATTTAGGCCGCGCAGCTTAGACGCCGGCTTCGAGAAGCCACGCGTCCTTCACGACTTCTTTGAAATTGTTTGCGCGTGCATAAAGTACAAGCGTTTTGAAATCGTCGAGTGATTCAATCAGAATCGTTTTCGCCGGCTGGCCGGCGCTTTGCTTGCTCTTGCTTGGAAGAATGCTCGGAACAAAGCCGATGATTGGCAGACAATCCTTGAGCGTGCCCTTGGCGAGAGCGAAATTTCCGGCTTCGTCGTTGTGATGCACCGCGTTGCCGCCCGGATTCTGTATCTCGCTGTTTAAGAGCGCCTTCGCGTTCATCGTTCGGGCGCTTACGTCGCCGAAACGATGGTGTTCGTTATACCCTGACGCTTTCAGACGCGAATCCGCACCCACCATTCGCTGTACGCCACCTGCCAGCGTTCTGCCCTGACCGCTTCCAGGCGCTGAGGCAAAGACTCCACTGACGAAATGTTGCCGGTCCATTAAATCTCCGCCTTGTTGTCCGGGCCAGATTGCAAACAAATCATAATCGGCCGTGACGCAGGCTTTAAATCCAAGATGCTTACTGCCCGGATTGGTGAGGCCTAGAATGGCTTCGAAACCCTTAAATGTAATGGGTTGAACCGGCTCCTTCAGCCCGCTTGGTTCAGGCAATTCCTGTGTAAACGAAAATCGCGCGCCGGTATCGACGCACAGCACGCAATGATCGGGTAGCGCACCCTTGAGCCACGGTTGACTGGCATTGCCAACCGGGACGAGCCTCCACGGCAGAACCGTACTGCCCTTACTTGCTTTCGATACGCCTGTAAAGCCCTTATCGTTCTTCGCAGTAGTGATAACGCCTTTTGAGATGAGATAGTCGATTCGCTTCTTTGAAATGACGATCGGCATAACGTCGCCTACCCAGGACGGATCCTCGACGCCTTTCCCGAAGAAGTTTTCGTTTATTTCTCCCGAAAGCGCTTCATGCGTCCACTTTCTGTTCTTGGGCAGGTATGCCTCGTCTTTGGTAAGGCGTGGATCCATGCAAACAAAACCGCTCATCGGTCCCCAATTGCAGGATTTCGTATCAACGCGAAAACCCTTCATCGCGTAGCCATCAGCGATCAATCCCTGGGCCATGGGACCTGGCTCGCGAAAAAGGATGATGCAGTTCACTCGTTCGGCTACATTCTGGGCACACTGCGCATGCGGCAGGTGAAAACCGCTGATTTCACATGCCACCGACATATTCTCAATCAAAAGGGTTGACCTCCAACAGGATGAGCACGGCGGCTCGCCCATTGAGCGGCGTCAGTGTGCTGCGTCGCATGGACCCAATAAATGGCGAAGCCAATCCCTTCGACCCGCTGCAGTTTTCTGCCGGGCATGCCATACCTGCAGTTGCACCATCAATTCTCGAAGGACCTGAAGCGAAGACTGTTGTCTTTTTTGTGATCTATCCTCAAAAATCCGATCAGCCGCCCAAATTGGCAATTGATCTTATGCAGAACGGCAATATCCTGGTTCATTCCGAACCAGCGCTGGATTCGCCAAATCAGCAGGGCTCAATTCCGTATCTCGCTACCATTCCGGCTTCGACTCTCAAGCCGGGTGACTATCAGGTACTGGTGAAGGTGACACAAGGAACCCAAACGGCTCAACAGCAGACGTGGTTCGATGTTGATGCAGCTCCGGTGCAGTGAATGCCTCCTCAGTAGCTCTTGTAAGGCTGTCAGGTGTGCACGGCCGGATCCCCACGATAGGCGAAACTGACCGCTTCGCTACCATGAAGTTAATCCATGAATGTGTCCTCTGTTGACCTGAAACGCACGGTCAACCTACCCAAAACGCACTTTTCGATGAAGGCGAATCTGCCTGCGGCCGAGCCGAAAATGCTCGACCACTGGGAGGCGACGAAACTTTATGAGCGCATTCGCGAGTCGCGTTCCGGGCGGCCGCTTTGGGTGTTGCACGATGGGCCGCCTTACGCCAATGGGAACATTCATCTCGGCACTGCGTTCAATAAGATCCTGAAGGATTTCATCGTCAAATCCAAGAGCATGGCCGGTTTCGACGCCCCGTATGTGCCCGGCTGGGATTGCCATGGATTGCCGATCGAATTCAAAGTTGATCAGCAACTTGGCAAACGCAAGGCGTCGATGAGCATTGCGGAGATTCGCGCCGAGTGCCGCGCCTACGCGGCGAAGTTTGTAGAAATCCATCGCGCCGAATTTAAGCGGCTCGGCATTCTCGGCCGCTGGGAAACGCCATACCTGACTATGAGTCCGGAGTACGAGGCGGTCATTGCGCAGGCGTTTGTCGATTTTCTCGAGGGCGGTTACGTATATAAGGGCCTGAAGCCAGTGCACTGGTGCATTAAAGATCGCACTGCGCTGGCCGAAGCCGAAGTTGAGTACGAGAATCACGCCAGCCCGTCTATTTACGTTCGCTTCAAGCTCGTTTCAGATCCTGCTGCGCTTGATCCGACGCTTGCGGGCAAAGATGTCTTTTGCCTGATCTGGACCACGACGCCATGGACAATTCCGGCTAATCTTGCCATCTGCTTCAATCCGAAGTTCGAATATGTCGCGGTGGATACGCCGCAGGGCATCACGATTGTGGCCGAAGGTTTGCTGCCGCAAGTGGCCGAGGCGCTTGGCTGGGACCGCACCATAATCGCTCGCTTTCCCGGTACGAAATTGGAGCGAGCGGTTTTTCGCCATCCATTTGTCGAGCGCGATTCCGTCGGCCTGCTCGGCGATCACGTGACGCTCGATCAGGGCACCGGAGCGGTACACACCGCACCCGGCCACGGGCAGGACGATTTTGTCATCTGCCAGCGCTATGGCATCGGCGTGTACTGCCCGGTGGACGCGGCGGGTCGCATGTTTCAGGCTGAGGGCGCTGCGGGAAAGCTGCCCGAAGAGTTACTCGGAAAGACGGTTTGGGATGCGAATCCGATCGTCATTAAACTTTTACAGCAGCACGGAGCGCTCGCGGGCCAGGCTCGTCTGGATCACAGCTATCCGCATTGCTGGCGGTGTCACAATCCGGTCATTTTCCGTGCCACCGAACAGTGGTTTATCGGAATGGATCGCCAAAATCTGCGCAATCGCGCGCTCGAAGCCATTAAGACGGTCACGTGGCGCCCGGCTTCGGGCCAGGAGCGCATGACGAATATGGTGGCGGGTCGTCCGGATTGGTGCATTTCACGCCAGCGCGTCTGGGGTGTTCCAATCCTGGTGTTTTATTGCGAAGGCTGTGCGGAGCCTTTTACGGATAAGAGCGTACTCGAGCGCGTAGTCGAGCAGTTTCGCGAGTACACGGCCGATGTCTGGTACGAAAAAACAGTCGAGGAGCTGATGGGCCCCGGTTGTAAATGCGCGAAGTGTGGCGCCGTTTCATTCCGAAAGGAAACTGACATTCTGGATGTGTGGTTCGATTCGGGTTCGAGCCATTTGGCCGTGCTGACTGCCGAAAATGGGCTGCCCTGGCCCTCGGACATGTATATCGAGGGAGGCGACCAGTATCGCGGCTGGTTTCAGAGTTCGTTAACGGTTGGCGTTGGCTTAAAAAATGGATCGCCTTATCGCGAATGTCTGACAAGCGGTTGGACTCTCGATGCCGACGGAAAGGCCATGTCGAAATCCGCGAACAGCATCGGGCCTGAGCAGGTGCTGAAGCGGTATGGCGCTGATATTCTCCGGCTGTGGGCCGGCTCTGTCGACTTCATGGAGGACGTGCGCCTTTCCGACGTCATCCTCGAGCGTTTGTCGGAGGCCTATCGCAAACTGCGAAACAGCGGGTTCCGCTACATGCTCGGAAATCTGGACGACTTCGATCCGGCTCATGACCGCATCCCGGGCGATCGGCTGCCGGGGTTCGAGGCATGGATTCTGGTTCGTGCCGAAGACCTGGTGCGCCGCTGCCTGGCCTTCTATCAACAGTATGAGTTTCACAGAGTGTATCGCGCGGTATACGATTTCGTCATTACCGACCTGAGCGCGATTTACTTTGATGTTTCAAAGGACCGGCTCTATACGGCCGGCCCGAATTCGCTGTCGCGGCGCAGCGCGCAAACAGCTTTGCACAGGTTGAACCTAGCGCTTGTCCGGTTGCTCGCGCCCATTCTTTCGTTCACGTGTGAAGAGGTCTGGCGGCATACGAAGTTCGCCGAGACAGCGCCGGAGAGCGTGCATCTGGCGTATTTCCCGCAGCCGGAAGAGTTGACGGAGGGATTAACGGCCGAAAGCCGGGCGCATGCCGCCGACTGGGAGACTTTGCTTCCGGTTCGCGATGAGGTTCTGAAGGCGCTGGATGCCGCCCGTGAAGACAAAGTGATTGGCTCGTCTCTTGAGGCCGCGGTTTCACTGAAAGCAAGCGGCGATCTCTACCAATTGCTTCACACCTATGCAGGTGGCCTGCCGACCTGGTTCATTGTCTCCCAGGTAAATTTGGAACAAGGTGGCGAAAGTTCGGAACTCAAAGTACGCGTAGAACACGCGCGCGGCGATAAATGCGAACGCTGCTGGAAGTACACGTTGGATGTGGGTAGCGACCCGGAGTTTCCCACCATTTGTGCCGCGTGTGCGTCCGTAATTCGGGAGTTTCTGCAATAGTGCCGCGGCGTTCTCAATTGCTTTCTCAAGCTGTTCCATTGTTGGTCGCATTAGCAGTGATTGCGGGCGACCGGCTGACGAAACTGGCTGTTCAGGGCTCGCTAAATTTTTTTGACAACATACCGGTGATTCCGGGCTGGCTGCGGATTATTCACACCGAAAATCCAGGAGCGGCATTCGGGGTTCTGGCGAATGGCAACCCGTGGCTGCGGAGCGGCATCCTAATAGGCGTATCCGGTTTGGTGCTGCTGTTTGTTGTGTCAGCTCTGTTCGGGCGCAAGACTTCGTTTACCGGTCCTGCCGCGCGATTCGCTTTGGCGCTTATTTTGGGCGGAGCGGTCGGCAACCTGTACGATCGCATTGTGTATGGGACGGTAACGGATTTCATTGAGGTCTACCATGGCGGTTGGTCTTTTCCGGCGTTCAATGTGGCGGATAGCGCGATTACAGTAGGAGCTATTTTGCTATTGATTGATCTGTTGCGGCCGCATCGGAAGCAAATCCCTCAGCAAACCGAATTGGCGCACAAGTAGTACATGTATCCCAAGCTCATTAGTATCGGTTCTTTTTACATTCCCACCTACGGTGTTTTGGTGGCACTTGGATTTTTGGCGGGGCTCTATTTCACCTTGCGGCTCGCGCGACGGGCCGGACTGAATCTCGACAAGATCACGAATCTGGCCGTTTATTGCGCGATCGCGGGTATCGCAGGAGCCAAACTGTTCATGTTCCTGTTCGATCTCGGCGACTATATTCGCGATCCCGGTCAGATCTTTACACTCCAGACCCTGCAGGCCGCGGGCGTCTTCCATGGCGGGTTTATCGCGGCATTCGTGGTTGCGCTTCTCTACATGAGGAAGCAGGCGCTTCCCGGCTTTCCCACTATGGATGCGTTCGCGCCCGGAATTGTGCTGGGGCAGGGCATCGGACGGCTGGGCTGCTTTGCGGCGGGATGCTGCTGGGGTACGGAGTGCACTTTGCCATGGGGCGTCCGCTTCCGGTCCGATTTTGCCGCGCCCGTTCCTCTGGACAAAACACTACATCCGGTACAGCTTTACGAATCCTTCGTAGACGTGCTGATTTTCTTATTCCTGTATCGCCGTGCCACGCGCGGTCACCGCCCTGGTGAGATCATCGGTCTCTATCTGGTGTTGTATTCAATCGCGCGCTTCATTATTGAATTCTTCCGGTTTCATGAACAGGCGCTGGTTGGGCCTTTTTCGCTGACGCAGTGGATTGCTTTGGGGCTGCTAGTGCTTGGTGTGGGTATTCTCTGGTACATCAGGCAACGGCCGGCCGTTGTGCAGCCGAAGGTAAGCAGCGTGCATGCGTGAGAATCCGCTTGCGTTGCGCGCGGCTCGGAACGCGCTTTTCGTTGCGGTCACATCGTTGATCGCCTCTTCTTCAGCGGAAACGCTGGACATCCACGCCGAACGCGTTTCCAGCGAGCCGCTTCTGAAACCCGGAACGGCCAATACGGCCTGGACGAACTTCGGTCTTTTCAACCCAACCGCAATCAAGATCGGCAGCAAAACCGTACTGTTGTTTCGCGCGCAGGACGAAAAACATACCTCGCGTATCGGATATGCCGAGAGCGATGATGGGCTGCACTTTACTATCAGGTCCGAGCCGGTGTTATCGCCAGAAGCCCCCTACGAGAAAGGTGGCGGAGTAGAAGATCCGCGGGTCGTGAAGATC
>DAISJE010000059.1:0-13884 GCA_036821665.1 Bryobacteraceae bacterium
CGCAATATAAGCCAGCAATGTACCCCCTAAATCCGCTACATCTTCCCCGAGCGTCAGCTTGCTGTTAATGTGAATGTCGTCGACCGCGATGTATTGGGCGTATTGATTACGCACGCAAGCTACGCGTTCTTCAAACGCTTTAGCATCGGCCGGTTGCCACCAATTCCGAAGATTCCCTTGGGCATCGAACTGGCGGCCTTCGTCATCGAAACCGTGAGTTAGCTCGTGCCCGATGGTTGCTCCCGTGTTGCCGTAATTGGGTGCGGCGTCCAGCTTCGGATCGAAGAGCGGCGGCTGAAGCACGGCGGCCGGAAAGTTGATATCGTTCATCTGCGAGTCGTAGTACGCGTTCACAGTAGGTGGAGTCATGAACCATTCGCTCCGGTCGACCGGCTTACCGATTTTGTTCAGTCTGCGATGCTCCTCGAATGCCATCGCCCGAACCACGTCGCCCAGGAAGTCATCGCGCTTGATCGCAACGGAGCTGTAATCGCGCCACTTGTCGGGATAGCCGATCTTATTCACAACGGCGTCGAGTTTCGCCAGCGCTTGCTGCTTGCTGGGCTCGCTCATCCAGGTCAAATCTTTGATATCCCGCCCCATCTCTTCTTCGATCTGGCGCGTCACTTCGAGCGCATCCTGCTTCGTTTTGGGAGAGAAAGTCCGGGCAACGAATACCTGCCCCAAAGCTTCTCCCAAATCGTGGTCGACCAGGCGGGTACATTTTTTCCAGCGAGGAGGCATTTGCTGGACGCCCTCCAGATACTTGCCGAAGAAATCGAAATTCTCCCTGACGATCTGCGATGACAGATATGGCGCTTCGGCGTGGATGAGATGCCAGCGCAGGTAGGCCCGCCAGGCCGGAAGTTTGCGATCCTTGAGTTCGTTATTCAACGCCTGATAAAACTTGGGCTCCGTTACATTTACAGATTGGAAAGGCGGCGCTCCGACGGCACCCCAATAGGCGTCCCAATCGAAAGCGGGTACCATCGTCCGTAGCGCCTCGCGCGATAACTTGTGCTTCAGGTTGTACGGATTTCGCTTTTCAACACGAGTCAGCGAGGCGGTGGCGAGTGCTGTTTCAATGCTCATGACGCTCTGAGCATCGGCCCACGCATCCGGACCGGATTCGCCTAGAAAACCGAGCATGCGTCCAATGTGCTCCACGTATTTCTGCCGGATCTCCTGCGATTTTGCGTCTGTTTTCGTGTAATAGTCCCGGTCCGGCAGGCCCAATCCGCCAGCCCTTGCCACGGCAATCATCTGCGATGAGTTGTCATAGTCCTGCTCGGAGCCGAAACCGAACAGAACGCCCTGACCGGTGCCTTTTCGATGCTCGCCTGCAAGATATGCCGCGATGTCGTTTATGGACTTCAGATTCGCGATCCCGGATAAGTCGGTGTCGAGAGGCTTAATTCCAGCGGCCTCGATAGCCGGCTCATTCATGCAGGCATAGAAAAAATCGCCTATCTTTTGCTCGTTCGCCGTGCGGGTCGCGGCCGGCTGCGCTGCCTGATTGAGAATCCCCCACAAGTAGCGCTGGTTTTCATCCGCCAGTTTGGAGTAGACGTCCCACCGTGCCTGGTCGGCGGGAATGGGATTCAGCTTGTTCCAGTTTCCGCAGGCATATTTGTAGAAATCGGTGCATGGATCGGCCGATTTGTCCATAAAGCGTGTATTCAGCACCGGCGTGTACGGAAGAGCGGTAAGAGGCTTTTCTTGACCGCGGAGCGCCGGCACAACGCCCACGGCGAGGAGCAGCAGAGCGAATCGCATTAGTCGATTAGAACCTCGACGCTCTCTTGTATCCAGGCAAGATATTTATCCGAGACCATGGAAACCGGCAAAGCGATAATTTCGGGCGTTTCGTAACTATGTAGATGTATGATCCGCCGCTGCAGTTCCGGAAACCGGTCAGATGTTGTCTTGATCAACAACAGTATTTCTTGCGCGGTCTCCACTTCGCCCTGCCATCGATAGATGCTTTGTACTGAGGGCAGGACGTTGACGCACGCGGCAAGTTTCGATTCAACCAGGTCACGGGCCATCCGCCGCGCCTCGCCTTCATCGCCACAGGTGCACAAAACAACCACTGCCCCACTCATAAATTTTGGTTTCCGCTGGACCTTTCCCGCAAACAAGTTTATAAAAAGATGTAAGGACTGTTACTCGAGATGTTAGGCTCTCTTCTTCGGCCACTCGCAGCGATCGCAGCGCTAGCCGGACTAGCAGCGTACGCGGCTATCATGCTGCGAGGACCGCAGGGCTTAAGCGCCCTCTCCGAAAAACACCAGGAGATCCGTTCTCTGGAAGAAGGGAACGCGAATCTGCAACGTGACATCGAGGCCAAGAAACAGCGTATCCAGAAGCTGAAAACCGATCCCGGTACGCAGGAACTCGAACTCGAGAAGCTCGGATTTGTCCACCGGGACGACACCCAGTTCAAGATGACCGGTCAGCGAGTCGGTTCGGGGACAGGTGGAGATTCTTCGCCAACCGGCGCTTCGAAGCACTGACCATTCCTATTCGCTACGGTGATTTTGTCCTCTGCGGCGCGCCGAATCGCCTCCGCGACGTCCCTAATCGTGCCCTCATCCGCTAAGAGAACACGGTGCGGCAGCCAGAAACTGTCGCGGATACGGTCTTCTGCTACCGGGCACGGCATTATACGGCAGACGGTGCTCTCATACGCCGGATTCTCGTATAGCGTATGAGGGTAAAAAGGAGTGCACGGCACTCCGGCCGCCGCTAGCGACCGGCAAAACGCGTCGCGTGAACCGCGGCCGACCGTCCCAACCAACAAATAATACGGGTTTTGCGTTATGGCGGCGGGTTGCTGCTGCCAGGCGATCTCAGGCACGTCCTCCAATGAGGCCTTGAGTAGTTGCGCATTGGCCGTCCGCAATGCGATCTGCTCCGGAAGACGCTCGAACTGAGCTAGCAGAACAGCCGCCTGGAAAGCAGACATCCGGAAATTCGTTCCGATGCGGTAGTGATCGTAGAAGCTCTGGCCGGCCATGCGGCCGCAGTTCGCGATGGAGCGCGCTTTTTCGGCAAAATCCGCATCGGAGGTAACCAGCATGCCTCCTTCACCCGCCGAAAGAACCTTTCCATTTTGGAAGCTGAACGATCCCGCCACCCCAAAGCTACCGGCCCGCTTCCCGCTCCATTCGGCTCCCTGCGCGTGTGCGGCATCCTCCAGCAAATACAGATCGTGTTCGCGGCAAATCTGGTCCAGCGCTGCCATATCGCACATCGTTCCGCCGAAATGCACCGCGATGATTGCCTTCGTATTCGGCGTGATCGCTTCACGCACCCGCTCCGGATCCAGATTGAACGCCCCCCGCTCAATATCAACGAAAACCGGCGCGGCTCCTACCCGTGAAACCGCCGTTGCGGTGGAAACGAACGAAATAGCCGGAACGATGACTTCGTCTCCGGGCCCGATCTGCAAAACCGTAAGCGCCAGTTCGAGGGTTACCGTACCATTAAATGCGCTGATCCCGTATGACGCTTGCTGATAGGCCGCGAAACTCTTCTCAAACTCTTCAATGAACGGATGAAATCCACCCCATTGCGGGCTCTCCAGCACCAGGCGAAGCAGTTCCGCATCCCGTTCGTCAGCTTGGGGCCAAGGTGGAATATTCATAGCGAAAGCTCCTCTCAGTTTAGAAAATCTCTGGGGTTCTCGAAAATGGACGTCGGCTGCGTCGCGCGTTTCCGCGAGCCTTGCGAGAGCATCGGGTCCTGTCGCTTACTATATAAAGTTGTAGGCTCTGAGCGCGACGGCCTCGCAAGTCATGCCCTCGGTCGGCCACTTTGAAACGACGTGACCATATCGGAAGCGCTTGAAATCGCTCGCGCGAAAGCCCCTAATGAACAGCCGTACGAGATTGCCCTCGGCTGCAGTTTCACACCGCTGCATGTCCAGACTTTTCTAGCCGCCCATTGTAAACTTCGCAAGCCGGCCCTGAATGTCAAGATCAGCGCTGGGACTTACGGCGATCTGGTTGGAACGATTGAATCTGCTTTGGGCAATCGGTCGGTGCAGGCACTCGCGCTGGTGCTGGAGTGGCAGGATTTCGATAAACGCTTTAGCTATCGGGAAGCTGGACGCTGGGGTCCGGCTTTCGAGTCCGACCTTGCTCAGTCCATTTCACTTTCCGTACAGCGGATCGGTTCCATCGTCGAACGGGCGGCGGATGCTTTCCCTGTCGCCATCGCATTGCCTACGCTCCCGTTTCCGCCCGCCTTTCATACCGGGCCATCCCAGGCAAGCCAAACCGAATTGCTAGTTCGACAGGAGATCGCCACCTTAGCTCTTCGATTATCGAAGAAGCCGAATGTCGGTGTCATAAATCCGGACTGGCTGGCCGAAGAAACTCCCCTGCAGGGCCGTTTGGATTTGAAGGCCGATCTGCTGATTGGCTCTCCCTATACGCTCACCCATGCCGATGCTGTGGCCTCCGGTTTAGCACGGCTTTTGTTTCCGCCACAGCCGCTCAAGGGAATCATCACAGACCTGGATGATACGTTCTGGAACGGCATCGTAGGCGAAATCGGTCCGGAAGCCGTTCGCTGGGATAGCGCCAGCAGTTATCATTTGCACGGGCTATATCAGAAGACGCTTTGCGCTCTGGCCGACGAAGGCGTCCTCATTGCCGCTGCCAGCAAAAACGATAGCGCAGTTGTCGAAAAGGTATTTAAACGGCAGGATCTGCTGATTCCGTCGAGCAAAATCTTCCCGATTGAAGTGCATTGGTCTCCCAAATCCGAATCCGTCCGCCGAATTTTAAGCGCGTGGAATATTTCCGCCGACTCAGTGGCATTCGTTGACGACGCGCCACTCGAACTTGCCGAAGTGGCGGCTGCCCATCCCGGCATCACTTGCCTACAGTTTCGGACAGGCGATTACAAGGGGATCCTTGCGCTTTTGAAAAAGCTGCGAGAGCTTTTCGGTAAAAGCCGCCTGACTGAGGACGATACGCTCCGTCTGGACAGCATTCGAAAGGGCGCCGCCTTCCTGCAGGAAATTGAGCACGGGGGCTCTGAGGACTTTTTGAGTCAGGTGCAAGCCGTCGTGACGCTCGATTGGGAAGTCTCAGCAAAGAATCCGCGCATCCTCGAACTGGTCAACAAAACCAATCAGTTCAACCTGAACGGTATTCGCTTCACAGCGTCCGAATGGGAGAGGACGCTTGTTAAATCGAGTTCTTTTCTGATGGCGGTCAAATACGAGGATAAATTTGGGCCGTTGGGCACGATTGCTGTCATTCAAGGGCATGAGATGGAGCGCCGGCTCTGCATTGAGACCTGGGTTATGAGCTGCCGCGCATTTTCGAGACGAATTGAATACCAATGCCTGCGAGCCATTTTCGAGCGTTTTCAGGTTCCGCAGATTGAGTTCCGATTCGCGCCAACTCCCAAGAACGGGCCGCTCCGCGAATTCTTTGAGGCTTTGCTCGGAACCGTACCAACCCCTAATTTTGTGATTTCGCGCGAGCAGTTCGATGCTCGCTGCCCCGCTCTTTATCATCGCCTGGAACAAGTGATCGGAGTCAATGCGAATGGATGATATTCAAACCCGCCTCGCCAAATGCTTTCAAATCGTTTTTCCGGACATGCCGGATTCAAACGTCACCGCCGCCAGCCAGAATTCCGTTGCCGAATGGGATTCTGTAGCGGCTATTACCCTGCTGAATGTCATTGAGGACGAGTTTCATATAACAATGGATCTTGAAATGGCGGCGGAACTCGACTCTTTTAAACGCATCGAAGAATACCTTCAGGACAAAGTAAGTGCCGTCTGAGCAAGCCTCTGAAGAAGTCTCGCTGGGCTTGCATCATATCGGCTTTGTCGTTGCCGAAATTCAATCTTCGATACACGCCTTTCGGTCCTCGCTGGGAGCATCCTGGGACGGTTTAGTTTATGAAGATCCAAAACAGAAGGTGAAAGTCGCTTTCCTTGCGACAGCGCCGTCGCAGGGTCAGATCGAGCTTGTAGAACCCGCAAGCA
Organism: Bryobacteraceae bacterium; assembly: GCA_036821665.1. Taxonomy (GTDB): domain Bacteria; phylum Acidobacteriota; class Terriglobia; order Bryobacterales; family Bryobacteraceae; genus Bog-105. Next base: position 6,017 of record DAISJE010000059.1, read on the forward strand.
GCGATTCTCCGGTAATGAAATTTCTTCGGGAACGCGGCGGCGGCTTGCATCATTTGTGTTATGAGGTGCAGGACCTGGAGCATGCGCTCGCGGCATTTAAAACAAGGGGTGCCGTTATCGCCAAACGCCCGCTGCCGGCAGTCGCTTTTGATGGCCGCCGGATTGCCTGGATCGTTACCCCGGAAAAGCTACTCGTCGAACTGCTCGAAGCCGGCAGTGCAAGCACGGGATTCACAGCGACCACATGATCGACGAATTGTTTCTGAAAATTCGTAGGGGAGAAACACCGTTCTATCGCGCGCTGCGCTCGACGGCCCGTAAGATCCAAACAAGCACGCTCCCGCTTCCGCGTTTTTTGCATCCGCTCCTTCGGCTCGGCTTTAATGTCCAAAGTTCAATTGCGGATTTCTTTCGCTGGCTAGTCAGTTACTTGATCCGGGAACCGCTCTTTCGAGGACGCTGCGAATCTGTCGGCGCCCGTTTCCGTATGTTCCGGTTGCCGTTCGTAGTAGGTCACACGAAGATATTTATCGGTGATGATGTTAATTTTTTCGGCAAAGTGGATATCTTTAGTGGCCGGATCTTCGATGAGCCGAAACTGATTCTCAAAAACAGGGTAGACATCGGCCACAACGTAACGTTTGTCGTAAACCGGGAGATCGTTATAGAGGATGATGTAAATGTAGCCTCGGGCGTCCGGTTTATGGACACCGACGCTCATCCGCGAGATACCAAAGACAGAATCGCGGATTTGCCCCCGAAGCCGGAAGAAATCAAGCCGGTGAGAATCTGCCGTCGTGCGTGGATCGGCCAGAACAGCTTCATTTTGAAGGGAGTGACCGTTGGCGAAGGCGCAATTGTCGGAGTAAACAGTGTGGTGATTACCGACGTTCCGGCATATTCGGTCGTGATGGGAAATCCGGCCCGCGTTGTAGTCAAAAATCTCGAAAGGCCCGTAGAGGCCTAGCGCGAAGCATGACTTTTGCAATCGCAATTTTTGTTTGCAGCCTGGCGGGCATCCTCTACGTCCTGCTTGGGTATCCGCTCCTTGTGGCTATCTGGGCACGTCTGTTTCCCAGACCGGTTTCGAAGCAGTTCGTTCCCAAAACTGTCTCCGTAGTAATTCCGGTGCGCAACGGCGCCAGATGGATTGAGCGCAAAATCGAATCTTTACTTGGCTCGGATTATCCCAGCCATTTAATCGAAATCGTCTTCGTCTCGGACGGATCGACTGACGCCACCGAAGCGATCCTGGCTACTTACGGCGATCCGCGAGTGCGCCTCCTTCGAGTGCCTGCAGGCGGTAAAGCCACCGCGGTGAGCCGCGGCATCGAAGCCGCTTCAGGTGAGATCATCGCGTTCACGGATGCGCGCCAGGAAATCGACCCGAGCGCGCTCCGTCACATGATCGCTTGCTTTGCCGATCCTTCCGTAGGAGTGGTCACAGGAGAGCTTTATATTCGGCAAGGCCATAATTCCGAGGAATTCAACACAGGCCTCTATTGGCGCTACGAAAAGGCAATCCGCAAAAATCTCAGCCAGATCAATGCCTTGTTGGGGGCCAGCGGCTCTATTTACGCCATGCGCCGCGAGTTGACTGGTCCCATTCCTCGCGATATTTTGCTCGACGATGTGTACCTGCCGCTAAAGGCCGCGTTCAACGGTTATCGCATTTACTTTGAAGAGCAGGCGAAGGCTTACGATTATCCGACTGCATTGCGTTCCGAGTTCTGGCGCAAATTAAGGACCCAAGCAGGCGTTTACCAAACGATCATGCACTTTCCCGGCTTGTTTTGGCCCGGCAACCGGAAGTTTGTGCATTTTCTATCGCACAAGATAGGCCGCCTGCTTCTGCCGTTCGCCATGATCGCCATTGCGGTTAGCAGTTTCTGGTTGCCGCATCCATGGCGCGAGATAGCACTTTTTCTGCAGCTCTGCTTTTACGGTTTGGCGCTCATCGATCCGCTCATGCCGGAGCGTATTCTTGTAAAGCGTGCTTCATCGCTTATCCGGACCTTTGTGGTGCTGGTGGCAGCAGCGCTCTCGGGTATCGCCGTATTCTTTGTACCCGCGCAACGGCTCTGGCGAGAGACGAAAGTGACAGCTACACCCCAGCCGGCGGAAAGCGTTAATTCGTCCGTGCCGCACTAAATGGCCAATCGGATATCGCGGTTCAGGCTTCTCGTCCGCGTAAACTGAAATTTTCGATGCACAGGCGCGAATTGTCAGCTTTATTCTTGCTCGCGCATCTGGGCACAGTTGCGGCGCAAGCCCAAGATCGATCTCCCACCTTCTACAAAGACGTGCTTCCCCTACTACAGCAGCATTGCCAAACCTGTCACCGGCCGGGCGAAGCGGGTCCGATGCCGCTGCTCGATTACTCGCAAGTGAAGCCCTGGGCGAGCGCCATCCGCGCTGCTGTCAACTCACGTCAGATGCCGCCTTGGTTCGCCGACCCGGCCATCGGCCATTTTGCAAACGATCGCAGTCTCGCTGCAGCCGATATCCGGACGATAGACGCATGGGTCGATTCGGATGCACCGGCCGGAAATCCGAAAGATGCCCCGAAGCATGTCGACTGGGTCCAAGGCTGGACTATCGGCAAGCCCCAAATAGTTTTTGTGATGCCGTCTGCTTTTAACGTTCCCCTCGACGGCGTGGTTCCTTATCAATACGTCATCGTCCCGACCCATTTCCGGCAAGACACCTGGGTCCGTTTCGCCGAAGTGCGGGCCGGTGATCGCGCACACGTTCATCACATCGTGGTCAGCGTGCGCGAACCTGGTTCCGATTGGCTGGCTGGCGAGCCGACGGGCGTTCCTTTCACTCTCAATCCCCTCAGTACGGGTGGTGGCATACCCGGCGAGTTCCTGGCCGGCTACGGTCCGGGCGCTATGCCGGAACTTCTGGCTCCCGGGCAAGCGAAGTTGATCAAAGCCGGCAGCGATCTCGTTTTTCAGCTCCACTACACGCCGAACGGAAAGCCTGGACGCGATCGCAGCCGCATCGGCTTGATTCTTTCGCCGGAACCTCCGCGCCAACGCGTGCTTATGCTGGCCGCAGCCAACATTCGCTTCCTGATTCCACCCGGCGATCCGGATTACCGGATCGATGCGCGCGTCACGCTGCACGCACCGTGTACGTTGATCTCCCTGCTTCCTCACATGCACCTGCGGGGTAAATCGTTTGAATTTCGCGTAGTATTTCCAGACGGGCGCACCGAAACGCTCCTACGAGTTCCACACTATAGCTACAGTTGGCAGCTTTCGTACTATCTGGCGCAGCCGTTAAAAGTTCCGCCTGGGAGCACGATTGAATGCACTGCTCATTTCGATAACTCCGCCGCGAATCCTCTTAATCCCGACCCCACCAAGGCTGTTCGTTTCGGACCGCAGAGTTGGGATGAAATGATGATCGGGTATTTTGAAGTGGCTACCGATCTGAAAAACGGCCTCCGCGAGATGCTTTTGCCAAGCGAGGGAAATCCCGCCGCGCACAGCATGTAGGAAGCGAATCGCGCTGTGCGATAAGCGTCCGTGGAAGTACCAATCAGGCAGGCGGCATGGTCACTTGATACAACTGCTGTCCGTAATAGTCACCCAGGTAAAGCAGAGTGGCATGGATGTCGATCAACCGGCGCAACAGCCAATCTTCGTGATAATTGATCGTACCCAGCACGAGAAAAGTGGGGTGCTCACTCACGAACTGGTCATAGGGCGTTACCGTCGCCCGAATCGGGAAGAAGCGCTTGAGATAAGCCATTCCCTCGAAAATGGTCGATTGCGCGTACTGGATGGCATACCGGCGATCGGTCAGATATTGCAGGCGGGCTACTGTGCTGGGATCGCCATATTTGTCCAGCTCGATAAATGTCAGTCCGCTGTTGGCTACGAGTGGAAGGTCTGGCCGGACATTAACGATCAGCGACGCTGGCTTCGGGGCAGCATTTCGTGCCAGAAGGTGTTTTACGGCTGCGGGAGTGCTGGCGCCCATACTGTAAGCAAACAGCACACAACAACTGGCGGCGGCAGCGATACGGCTAAAGTTTGTTGCTTTGCCCAACAGAAGGGCGAATAGGAGAGCAACTGCGAACAACGCGGGACCGGAGTAGCGCGGGAACGCGACTCCATGCGAACGCATGATGGCGAGATTGACCAGCGCCGGAATAAGTAATAATCCGCCAATCAGGATCCATTCAAGAGAGGTCAACCGGCCGATTTTCTCGTCCTCACGCCTCCATGTGAACCGCCATACGACCACAAGTCCGGCACAGATCGCTATTAATAAAAACAGACTTTCCGGTTCCAGCATGCGATAGAAAAAGCCCAAAATCTTAAGGGGCGATGCCTGTGCGCTTGCCGAAAAATGGCTCTTTTCATAGCGGGTTACCAAAGGCATCACCAGCGGCTTATAGATTACGAGCAGCAGCGAAGGTAAAACCAGGCTCGCCCACATCGCGAGGTCGAATTTTCGCGTTCGATACCACCTCCACAACTCGGCCAGGCAGAACGGAACGATATAAATAACAGCGAAGAAATGGCTGCACATCATCCCGGTAACGCCGAGCGCGAGCAGCCAGACGGATGCTTTGCTTCTATTCGGCTTTATGGCCCTTTGCCAAGCCAGCAGCGTTAGACCAAAAAACCCGATGATCAGACCGTAGGGGCGCGCCTCCGTAGCGAAGTACTCAAAGGGCGTCGACCAGAAGACGAACATTGCGAGCAGCCCGTATATCGGGCGCATTTGACGGGCGGCGAAAGCATAAAAACAAATGCTGCCTAAAAGAAAAGCCAGAATGGACGGCAGGCGCGCCGCGTACGCGTTATCGCCAACGACATGCAAAGACACCCGCTCCGCCAAGTAGATCAACGGCGGGTTCAGGTCGAGCCGTATTTCCTGAAAGAGGCGCGACAGGGAAGGCGCTTTTGCGATGTAGTACGTGTAGAGTTCGTCATGCCACAGCTCGCGCCGGGCCTGTAGCGCCGTAACGAGAAAATAGGCCAGAACGATTAGAGCCAAAATACCGATGCGTTGCCAGCGCTGCACGGGCACCGTTTCAACTCTGACGTAAAGCGTTCTGGCGCGTTCAATTAGCGGCGAAAAATCGGGGAGTCGTTTGGCATTTGCAGTGCGGAGCATCGGACCGGCTAGCTCGACACCGGAACGGCTTCAGGATCTTCCCGGGCAGATTCTTCGGTGCTGGGTGGGCCTTGTTTCTCTTCGTGATACTCCTGCTCCGTGTTGAGAGCCCAGAGGTTATCACGGCTGCGCACCTTCCCGATGATGTTATCCACCGCGGTCATGGCAGTCAGCATCGAGTGATCCTGGTTGTTGTACTTATGCATACCGTTGCGGCCAACCAAAAACAAATTGTCGATTTGGTCCACCCACTTGATTAGTTCCGGGAACCGGTCATAGGATCCGAAGTAAGCCGGATAAGTTTTGGGCATCCGGATCACCGTCGCATCCACAACGTCCTCCGGCTCGAGGATGTTCATCTCTGCGAGTTCTTTCTTGGCGAGAGCAATCATCTCGGCGTCCGCCTTTTGCCATAGCGCGTCCGTCTCATTGCAGAAATATTCCAGGCCGATCCAGACTTTGTCCGGGTCGGAAACCATCGAGGGACTCCAGTTGTTAAAAATTTGTAGACGGCCCACCAGGACATCCGGCTCCTGAATATAGATCCAGTTGTCTTTGACGAGCTCACCCGAGGTCTCACGCAACTTAATGCGGCTGCAGAGGACGCCAACGGTAATGAAATCCCTATATATCAGACCGTCTGAAATCGCCCGAATCTCTTTGGGGGCGGCCGGAGTCATCGCAGCGATGAGTTCTTTGACCGGCATTGTGGAGAAGAAATATTCGCCTTCGAAACGGCGCGACTCACCGGTTTCCGTGTTGCTTGCAATCACGCCGGCGATGGCATTGTCGCGACGTTCTATGCCATCGGCGGACCAGTGCGTCAGAATCTGTCCCCCAAGCTTTTGAACCTGCGCCGCAACCTCTTCCCACATTTGGCCCGGGCCGAACTTAGGATACAGAAATTGTTCGATCAGGGATGTTTCCACATCTTTCTGTGAAATGTCTTTTTTCCGCGGGCCGAAAACCTTCTTTAAAATGTGTGTGACCGTCTTGTAAATCGAGAGGCCTTTAATGCGCTGCGCACCCCATTCGGCGCTGATTTCTTTGCATTCGATACCCCACACCTTTTCCGTGTAGGATTTGAAAAATGTAAGGTACAACTCGCGGCCGAAGCGGTTAATAAAGAATTCCTCGAGGTTCTTTTCATTCCGGATCGGAAACAACAACGCCCGAAAATAACTAAAACCAATTCGGATCGTCTTGAATATTCCCAACCGGCGAATGGTGTCCCCGCTCAGCGTAATTGGATAAGCAAAGAACTGGCGCATAAAATAAATGCGCGACTTCCGGCTGCGAACGAGCATGACGCGATCCTGGCAGTGCGGATCGGCACTCTGAGCCGGCGCTGGAACGGTAGTCGTCTGACGTTGATACGTAATCCGCGTATCCGTATCGCTTGGCTGCATCGGGAGAATATTGAGCCACCATTGCATGACGCGATCGGATTTTGAAAAGAACCGGTGGCCACCGATATCGATCCGGTTGCCCTTGTAGTTCACCGTCCGGGAAATTCCACCCATGTAGTCACTCTTTTCGAGAACGATGGGTAGAATATCGGTTCGCGTCAGCAACTCGTAGGCGGCTGTGAGGCCGGCGGGACCGGCGCCGATAATGACTGCACGCTTTCGTGCGGTTGACTCCATAAACTCCTTCCAGACCAGTCTAGCGAAGGAATCCGCCGGCGATGGCAAATCCCGGATAGCTTAAGACCAGCGCATTTAAGCCACAGTTGAAATGAAAAACGGGTCTAAACTGCTGTCTTTCAATTGGTTGAACAATTCCGCTTCCAGGGAATGCAATTGCCTTCATGAGCCGCCATTCTCTTTGTCGACGCCAAACTAGGGATCAATTGAGACAGAATCTTCAATACTAAGGGAGTGTAAGAAACGGCACTCAGAATCTCTGCACTTTGGCGTTTAAACCGAGCATGGCGTGCTCAATGTCCCTTCGCCATCTCAGCGTGTAGCGTCTGATAAATTGGGCTCGCCAAAACTTCCGATTTCAGGCGCGCAAAATCAGGATCGTCCTGAAATCTGGGAGCTAGTGCTGATGGATTGCGCAAAGAGGTAAGCAACGCATCCGTGAAGGGGTCGCCGTGAGTGAACACACGCTGGCTTATGACGAAAACAAAATTGCTGGCGAACAGGACAATTAGGATCAATTGCAGCCTGCCCCTGGACAGGTATTTCTTGCCAACGAGCATCGCCGCTGAAATTCCGAGAAACACCAGGAATACCATCGTCAGCGGTAGAACATACTCGGATGACCGAACATCGATCCGCATGACGGGGTGATGCCTGGCGATCATCCCGTACAAGCAGCCGATCATCAGAAAGCCGCCAAGCAGAATGCGTAGAACCGTTTTTTGATGTTTCCAGCTCGACCATCGCCGCCGGCTGTCACCCTCGCCCGCTCTTGATATCCTCTCGGGGGCCCACCAGGTGGAAATCAAGGCCAACATGAGGAGTGAGGCGAGTACAGTCGAGAGGTTGCCAACCAGGCGGCCAAAAACATCGGCAAATACCGAAAGCGTGCCTATGAGCAAGACGGCGGGATGCCAGAGCAAGGCGGCTGCAGTTCCCGTCTGATACCACATGGACGCTCTTTCGCCATCGATCTTCCAAATAAGCCATTTATGGCCCACGAGATCGTAATACGTGAAGGCAACCAGCACCAGGACAATTGGGATCAGGCAGTAGAGACAAGCACGCGCGCGCGGCGTGTTC
>DAISJE010000060.1:0-11758 GCA_036821665.1 Bryobacteraceae bacterium
AAATGTGACGCCAGCCATGATCCAAACGCGCATCATTGGCCCTGATCCACCCCGAGAATTTCGAGAAACCTGTCTTCGAGCGAAAGCTTTTGCGGTGTAAATTCAAAGACCTCTACTCCACAATCGATGAGGTATCGCAGCACCTGTGGCGCAAACTCAATCGATTTCAGGTTGAGCACGATACGGTCCGCGTCGCGCGAGATAGGCGACGCCCACGTGTCAAGGCCTTCCAGTATTCCGATAGTGATATTCTTCGCCCGCAGGAGCACCGTTTTGCTGCTCTCTTCGAAACTGCTCATCTCGCGACTTTCGATGACTTCTCCCGCTCGGATAAACGCAACACGATCGCAAGTTACTTCAACTTCTCCTAGCAGGTGAGAATTAAGAAACACCGTGGCGCCGCGGTCGCGTTGTGCTTTGATCACGTCTCGAACCAATCTGCGGCCCACCGGATCGAGCCCGGAGGTAGGTTCATCGAGGAACAACAGCTCAGGTTCGTTAATTAACGCCTGCGCCAGTCCAATACGCTGCAGCATTCCCTTTGAAAAGTGCTGAAGTTGCCGATTGCGATGTTGCGTCAAACCCACCGTATCGAGCATGGCATCCACGCGGCGCTCCAGATCGGCCGACGGAATGCCATACAGTCGGCCATGCAAGCGCAAGAGCTCAGCTGCGGTAAGCCAATCGTAGAACCGGAAATGCTCGGGAAGAAAGCCGATTCTCGCTCTCGTCTTCCGATCTCCCACTGGGCGGCCCAGAATCTGTGCGTCGCCGCTCGTAGCTTTAACGAGATTGAGGAGCATTTTTACGGAAGTGCTTTTCCCCGCTCCGTTGGGTCCGAGGAAGCCGAACACTTCACCACGGCGGACGTCGAGCGTGAGGCCTCGAACCGCTACCTTGTCCGAAAATACTTTTCGCAGACGGCGCGTCGAGATGGCGAGCTCGGCTGGCTGCGTGCCGCCGGGCTCAGCCACGTTCCGAACGCCGCTGGTAGAGTTTAAAAGCTGCAGAAAACTCAGTTCAGGGATTCCACAGCCGCGAGAGCCCGGCTCGAAAGTCCCTTCCCTCTCAGTGAGTACACCATTCCATTCTTAACCCAAATCAAGGCGTATCTCCCAATAAAGTTATCGTGCGGAGGAACTTCGATGAGCGTGCCATTCACACCATCGACGGGAATGGTTCGATACGAACCACCATTCTGCGGAACCGGGATAACCAGCGTAGAAGACCAATCGACCGTCTTGCAGAACGCTTGCGCTTCCGCAGCGCTCATTCCCGCGATTTGCAGGCCAGCTTCGGCCAAAGCTGTAATGTTAAGCGCTGGCGGAACGCTGACAATCGGGCTCGGCACTTGAACGAAATCGATGCAACTCTGCCCGCTCGATTCTGTTGGAGAAGGGCCTGCGCCCGAACGCACCTGCGCAACCGCGCAGTTCCCATAACGCACGTTCACGAGCTTCGGAATATGTACGGCAATTGTGCTGCCATCCACCGATGCAGGAATCTGAATGTCGGAGCGACCCGCCTGATCAAGCACTGCTTGTATCCGGTCGCGGTCGAGCGTCATGTGAAATGCTCCTTCATCGCTTACGGAAATCCGCTGCTGCGGCCCAAGTCCGTCCAGGGTTCGAACTTTAAAGCCGGCCATTTCACTGGCAGCCTGGACCGTCGTTGCCGAGGTGGGCTCGCCGGGTTTCATCGTGACAACCACGTTGTCGGAAATCAGTTGTGCAAGCAGTTTTTCGCGCCCATGATCTCCATCCGGAGAAGTAACGGCGGAAAGATTGACGGGCACGACCGCGACTTTCTGGACGCGAAGCATCGAAAGTATCTTTTGTGCCCAAGTTCGCCCTGGCGCAAAACTCAAAACCGCAATCAGAGCGCATGCGGCGGCCAAACCACCCCAAACCGGCCTTCTCCACCCACCAAAGACGCGTTTCGTCCAGGTATTGTATTCACGCCCTTCGTATTTTTCGCAGAAATGGCTGTAGGCGAGAACGGAATCAATCTCTTCTTGCCCGGGAGCGAGGGCCGCCAATTGACTATGGGCAATACTCGCGCCGGTCTGAATGGTATCGACGCGCGCTCTGCACGCCGGACACGAAACCAGATGCTGCTGGATCGCTTGTGATTCCGACGTTGACAGTTCATGGTCGAAATAGGCTCGCAATGTGCCATCGGTGGTGCAATTCATATGTGCTCCTTTCAAGAAACCGCTTGCTCACGCGCGCGGCTCGGTTTCAATCAGCTTCAAATACCGTTTGCGAAATTCGGCTTCCGCTCGATTCAGCAAGGTGCCGATCCCGCTCACGGCAACCTGCAACGCCGCGGCGAGTTCCTTATAGGACAATCCATCCGCGCGCATCAACAACAACTGCGCTTGTGCAGGTTTCATCGAAGCGAGCACGCGCCGGACCGTTACGCGCTGTTCTTCCCGAAGAAGTTCATCCAATGCACCGGCTTCGGAGGCTCCAGCATTGCCGATATGCAGAGCCGCCGCACTCTCATAACGGCGGCGATGACTCGACGCCCGCAGAGCATCGATACCAGTATTGAGGGCCGCCCGATAAAGCCAACTTCCTACATCGTTTGTGTGCAGCAGAGACTCCGGCTGGCGAGAAAGTCTCCAAAAAACTTCATTTGCCAGCTCTTCAGCCTGCGAACGATTTCCGACCACGCGTAACAAGGCACTCAACACGCGCGGATAGTGCTGCAGAAAAACGACTTCAAATTCAGAAGCAGCAACGCCCATTTCGTAAGCCGTTGCCGATTCTCTCAAGAACGGGCTGTAGCCTGGCGCTTCCACCACAATTCGTCATCTCCACGGTTCACATCTATAAAACGGTTGCCGAGGAGCATTTATGACAGGGAAGATACAGGCGATTAAACGCTGTACTTCTCGCGCGCCGGCGGATCGACGTATGCGTTCAGCTTGTCGGAGTTTGTGATCTTCATCGCCGCCGTATCCCACTGAATCAGCTCTCCGGGGAAGCGCTGCGCAATGCAGCCCAGTAGAAACGCTTCCGTCACCGGCGCTTCCGCCTCGAAGTTCGCAACGGGAGCCGGCCCGCCCTTACAGGCAGCCAGCCATTGGTCAATAGCTGGATCGCGTCGAAAAGATCCGCGCTTCGGCGGGGGCGGCGTCTGGTACTTGGGCGACTCCGGATAGACCCGCGGGCGGTTGCCGTTGAACCCGGCAAGGAGGAATCCCTTATCGCCGACGTACATGATGCCCTCGTTCTCCTCGCCGTTTTCAAAGAAGTGCTGATCTTCCGGACGCAAGCCGCGCGGCCGCGGAGGCCGCAGACCGCCATCGTACCAATGCATCGCGATCTCCTGACGGCTTGCATTAGCAGGAAAATTTAAATGCACGACTGAAGCTTTGGGAAACGTTTCGGGATACGATTCGCTGGAACTGGCTTCCACGGTGGTCGGCGGGGTGAGCTTCAAAATCGTGAACACACCGGCGAAACTATAGCAGCCCATGTCGCCGAACGAACCATCGCCGAAATCGTACCAACCGCGCCAGACAAAGGGAAGATAGACGTGATTGAACGGACGCTCCGGCGCCGGTCCCAGCCACAAATCCCAATCGAGACCATCCGGAACGGGATCAACCGCGGTTGGGCGCGGAATCCCTTGCGGCCAAAACGGCCGGCTCGACCAGTTATGAACTTCGCGCACACGTCCGATAGCGCCGTCATCGAGCCACTTCGTAATTAAATGCGTCGAATCGCTGGACGGATTGTTAACGGTAATAGCCGCGGCGACTTTCATCTCTTTCGCGACCCGAGCCACACGATGAGCGTCGGCAATCGTGTGCGTCATCGGTTTTTGACAGAGCACGTGCTTGCGTTTGTGCATGGCCGCAAGAGAAATAGCGGCGTGCCAGTGATCGGGCGTGGCGACATAGACCGCGTCCAGATCATGTTCCTTGTCGAGCAATTCACGGAAGTCGTTATAGGCGTTGCAGCCGTGATACGAACCTGCCGCATTACCTTTACGAGAGCCGTAGTAAGCTTCTACGAGGCGGCGAGCCGGTTCGCGGCCGCCCATGCCGAGACTGCTGGAAAATTCGGGAGTGAACTGAATGTCGCCCGGCGAGGCTAAATCTTCGCCCCAATGCTCATATCCCGGGCCGAGGAGCTTGCGCGCGCTCGCTTCCGAGATCTTGGGGAGGCGGTGGAGACCGTTGAGCTCGCGCAGCTGAAATCGTTTTTCCCATACTCCAGATAGTTCTTGCTGAACCTGTTACAATCGCAGACCGCGATCACTTGCACGTCCGGATGCGCGAGAAGTTCCATCGTGACAGCCTGGCCCTGCCGCCCCAGACCGATAGAAGCAAGCGTGACTTTATCACTTGGGGCAACGAAGCCCGCGCCGCCCAGAACATGCCGGGGCACGATCATGAACGAAGCACCGACTGCAGCAGCATCGGTGAGCAGTTTGCGGCGGGAGAGTTTTTGGCCGGATTGGCCGATGGATTCTGAATCTGGCTTCATCAAAATCCTCCTTGGTGGACTCGTCTAACTTATCACCTGGGATTTGAGGAAGCTCGGGTGAGATCGGCTCATCCCCGCTCTCTCTGATTTCACAATAGCAATTTAAATTATTGAAAACAAGACTAGATCTTAGTCGCGAATTCGATTAGCATCAGCAGACGAATATGATTCCGCTACAGAAGAGCGCGGCAGTGACGCGCGGTCTGCGAGAGGCATTCGGAGTGACAGAGTTCGAAGAGATCAGCGAATTGGCGGAAGGGCTAGGCTCGAACCCGGTCTTTCGCATTGTGGTGCGAGGATCTGCATACTTATTGCGGATCAACATGCGCGCAGGCGATGTTGCAAGCCATTACACCTGCATGAGAGCGGCAGCGGAGGCCGGTCTGGCTCCGCACGTCCGGTACACCAACATTGAAGATCGGATCTCGATTACCGATTTTGTGGAGGCGGTGCCTTTTCCGGTAACCGAAGCGCTGGTACGCATGCCAAAGGTGTTGCGGACTCTGCATGGACTGCCGCCGTTTCCGACGCGCGCACATCACCTCAATACCTCATGCACCTTCCTGCTGAACAAGGAGATCGCGCTCGAAGGACTCATCCGTAGATTTCATGCGGCGAACATTCTCTCCAAAGCCCAAAACGACGAGCTATTTGCCAGGTATGCGCAAATCGCCGCGGCTTACAGGTACAACGATTCGGAGATGGTGTCGAGTCACAACGATCTCTTCAAGCCGGACAACATCCTTTTCGACGGAGGTCGAGCATGGCTGGTAGATTGGGAAGCCGCTTTTCTGAATGATCGATATGCGGATCTGGCAGTAGTTGCGAATCTGGTTGTGGCCAATGACGCTGAGGAAGTGATTTACCTTCAGGGATATTTTGGACGGCCGCCCGATGACTACCAACTAGCCCGATTCTTTCTTATGCGGCAGCTCGCCCACATGTTTTATGCCATGGCCTTCCTCATGCTGGGTTCGTCCGGCGAGCCGGTCGATTGGAGTGAGATCCTGCCCGATTTTACGGACTTTAACCGGCGTTTCTGGAGCGGCGAGATTGAGTTAAAGACCAATAAAACGAAAATTGCCTTTGGCAGAGTTCATTGGGAGCGGCTCTTAGAGAACATGCGGCAGGCACGCTTCGACGAAGCGTTGAGAATCGTCTCAGATCGGCATCCGCACTCGTGAGTTCCGGATAACCGTTGACGTTATGCCAAACTTGTGATGAGCGCGATGCACAGCGCCGGACTTCTTCAAGACCGTTTCGTAAGAGTTGATGAATTCTTCTGCTGTTTTGCGCCTTGTGAGCGCTCTATTCCTGACCGGGGCATTGCTGGGCAACAGCATACTTGCCGAGCAGCCGCAAAAAGACGTCGGGTTTCCGTGCCCGGAAAGACTTACCTACCGGATTGAATGGCGGCTGGTTACAGCGGGGTCGGCCGTTGTGGAGGAGAGGCACGGCGACGGCCCGGGTTGGGAATTGAACCTGAACCTGCAAAGCGCGGGCTTGGTAAGCCGGCTGTATCGAGTTTTGGATACATATAAGGCCACGACGGGCGACCGGTTCTGCGGCGTCCACGCGGTACTGGATGCGCAGGAAGGAAAGAAGCATACCGTAACGCATCTGAATTTTAATAGCGCGCGCAAGAAGGTTGAATACAGCGAGCGCAATCTGCTAAAGAACACAACGACCAACAAAGAGCTGGATATTCCGCCCTGCACGCACGAAATTCTGGGCGCTCTGGCGGCCATGCGCCTGACGCCTCCGACTCTTGGCAAATCGCTCTCATTGCCGGTTACAGATGGTAAGAAGCTGGCATCCGTGAGAATAGAGGCCCAGGCGAAGGAGGCCCTGAATATAGAAGGAACTAAATATTCAACTACCCGATATGAAGTCTTTCTTTTCGACAATGTTCTCTACAAGCGCAAGGGCCGCCTTTTTATCTGGACGACAGATGACGCGAACCATTTGCCCGTGCAGCTTCAAGTCCATTTAGGTTTTCCGATCGGCAACATAACAATAGAGTTAGAAAAGGAAGAAAAACTCTAAATCGCGCACCCGCAACTGATCCGCTGGTTGTTGCGTCATGATTATTAATATGAAGTTCCGCCTTACTGTGCTGGTAGTGTCCTTTGCCTTGGCGCTGCAGGCGCAGATGCAAATGAACGTCCAGCAACTGGCGGATTTTATCCGGTCGGAGTTGGCCCTTCAGCAGCATTCAGATAAGCAGATAGCCGCTGCCGTCAAGAAACTGGAACTGACCGAAAAACTGACCGACAAAACCATTCTTGACTTGCAGGCACAGGGCGCCGGACCCAAGACGGTCGCCGCGTTGCAGGAATTGCGTGACAAGACGGCGAACATGAAGCCGCCAACGCACGACGCAACCTATTCTCCCGCCACAGCGCCGGACAATACACTGACGCAGGGGCCGGGAACCGTAACGCTGAGCGCCAAAGCGCCCCCAATCCCACCTCCCGATTCGATTCGCCAGCAAAAGATTATCGACTTGATGCGTCAATACGCGATGTCATACACGCAGAACCTGCCAAACTTCATTTGCGTGCAGGTGACGAGGCAATATGTAGACCCGTATGGCGGCGATCATTACCGCAGCATTGGCAATATTCTGGCTCGCGTCAGTTACAACGAAGGGCACGAGAGATATAACGTCTATTCGGTAAACGGACAATTAGTTAACACCAGCATGGAGGGCCTTCCAGCCACGCGCGCCGGTGGAGCTATCTCAACGGGCGAATTTGGAAGTCTGATGCGGGAGATTTTTGAGCCTCGCAGTCAGGCTGAGTTTGGTTGGGATCACTGGGGCAAATTGCGGGGGCGGCGCATGGCTGTGTTTAATTACTTCATCGACAGCGGCCATTCGAACTATTCGATCACCTACGAAGCAGGGCGGCCCGATGAACAACGAATCATTACAGCCTACAAGGGGCTGGTATATGCCGACGAGAACACCGGTGAAATTGATCGCATCACGTTCATCGCCGTCGACATTCCGACGAGCTTCCCGGTGAACAAAGCGACCGAAGTCCTAGATTACGACGCAGTGGACATCAGCGGGCAGCAGTATGTCTGCCCACTGGTGGCGAAGCTCTATATGCAAGCGGAGCATCAGAGTTCAAAGAATGAAATTGAATTCCGGAACTATCGGAAATTCGGTACAGAATCAGAGATCAAGTACGATATGGATCCCAACGCACCGCCGCCGCTGCCGTCAAGCAAGACCGAGGAGCAACCGGCAACTTCAAGCAGCCCGAAGGCGAGCAGTCCAGCGCCAACCACCAAATCGCAACCGGCGAAACCGGCCGAACAAAATGGATCGGGCTCTAATCCATGGACGCTGCCGACGCCACCCCCGCCCCCACCTCAGCAATAGCTTGCAAGGTTTGTTCGAGTACGGTGGAGCGGAAGGCTCCATCTGCGGCAATCACGCGGGCCGAATCCGTTTCGGGACGCCAGCGGGAGAGCATCCGCTCACAGGCGTAGCCGTTAAATATCGAAACTAAGGGCACGCGGCCCGCTGCGGCCACGTGCTGGCCCGCGGAATCGTAGCCGACGTAGAGACGGCTCTGCAGAATATGGCTGGCAAATGAAGCATAGCTGCCGTCATGAATGTGCAGACGCTCCGGCGATCCGAGCCGCTCGACCAAGGCGTCTACACGATTCGCTTCCTCGCCGCCTGCGCCGCGGTCGAGCAGCACGCGGTGACCACCGTTCAGCAAAACCGCCAGCACGTTGTATTCGAAATCATCATCGATGCGCTTGTTCGCGTTTTCGCCTACGCCCCAACTGACGGCAATCGGAGCGATTTTTTCCTGCTTCGGAGGAGCGACATAAGCGCCCGGCTGTTCAATGTCGAAGACTTCGCTCAACCATGCAGCCGTGAGGCGCGGAAGCGAGGCCTTCAACTCTCCTCCGTAAGCGCGGCTTTCGAAAAAGTAGTATCGCGAGTCGTCGCAGACAGGAATGAGGCCCAGTTGTGTCAGGCGCGAATCCGGGTCGATCACGACGGAGCCGAGCTCGTCAACCGCGATTCGTAATTCGGCGGCGGCCAGCAATCGGTCCCGCAACAAACTCGAGCGTCCATACATGACGGAAACGGGAGAGATGCGGGAATCGGCGGCAAATAATTCGGCATTCTTCGCCGGTCCCACTAGACAGATCTCGGCTTCGGGAAAACGCAGCTTAGCGGCAGCAAGGGCGACACTGGTAACCGCTACATCCGCGCCTAATGTAACGCGCGATAAAACGAATACGCGGTTAACTTGACCGCCCGGAAAGCGACGCACCTGACGGATACGGCTGTAGCGCACCAGGAGATCACGCGCATCGTGTTCCGGCAGCGCGCGTCCAATCACGTGCGAAAACAGCCGGGAATACACGTCACAGAGTACCGGCTCGAAGAGATCCCCTAATTTCTCGATGACGATGCCGAAGAGCGCCCGGGTTGCCGCGGTTGCTGTGAAGACATCCTCTTCATCGAGCGCGCGCTCGATTAGATCGTCCAGCGTTCGGGCCGGCCAGGTGCCATCCCGCAGGCATGCGTCGAGAATCTCCTGGGCCAGATCACTGGCCGGTGTATTTGCCAATAAGTAACTCCAGCTTTTTCTTCGTATCGGCGGGAATGGAAGCGCGGTCTGTAATGATCGCGTGCTTCAGAGCCGAGCCGCACTTACAGGTACGTTCTTGGGGCATCTGTTTGACGACGCGGCCCACCAGCTTGCAAGCATTCTCCGCGTTCTTTGTGAGATTTTGAATGATCTGATCGACGGTGACAGAATCGTGCTCCTGGTGCCAGCAATCGTAATCGGTCACCATGGCGATAGTCGCGTAACAAATCTCCGCTTCACGCGCGAGCTTCGCCTCCGTAAGGTTGGTCATGCCGATAACGTCCATGCCCCAGCTCCGATAAATGTTGGACTCCGCGCGGGTCGAGAACGCTGGTCCTTCCATACAAAGATACGTCCCGCCGAGCTTGCTTTTTATGCCGATTTCGGAAGCGGAGCCATGCGCCAGCCGTGTGAGCTGCGGGCAAACCGGATCGGCGAAACTGATATGCGCAACTATGCCGTCGGTAAAAAACGTCGAAACACGACTTTTTGTACGGTCAAAGAACTGATCGGGAATAACAAAGTCCAGAGGGGCATGCTCTTCTTTTAGTGAACCAACGGCGCTGAGTGAAAGAATGCGCTCGACGCCGAGCATCTTCATGCCAAAGATATTGGCGCGAAAATTTAATTCCGAGGGAGAAACTCGGTGGCCGCGTCCGTGCCTCGAAAGAAACGCCACCGGTTTCCCCTCCAATTGGCCGACAACGTAGGCGTCGGAGGGGTCGCCAAAAGGTGTGGTTAGCCGAACTTCTTCCTGTGCGTTGAAACCTGGCATGGAATACAGGCCACTGCCGCCAATGATGCCGATTTGTGCGTGTTTTTGCAAAGTAATTTGTTTTCCTCCTACGCCGCCTGGAAAGGCGTCGTGGCAGGCTGAAAGCCCGCTCCACCATGCTACTTCTGGATCAACTCCAAAAGCACTCCGCCCGTGGAGGCCGGATGCACGAATACATATCTGTGACCTCCGGCGCCCCGTTGCGGCTCATTCAAAATCCGCGCTCCGGCAGAGGCGAGCCGATTGGCAGCCGACTCGAGATCGTCCACTCGCAGCGCAATGTGGTGCAGGCCAGGGCCGCGCTTTTCTATAAATCTCCGAATCGCAGACTCTTCATCGGTAGCTTCGAGCAACTCGATGCGAGGTGCGTCGGGCGCGGAGCCAGCCGGAAGCATCGCCACGTTCACCCGCTCCTCAACGACCATTTCCCGGCTGGATACAGTCATGCCCAGCAGTTGCTGATAGAAGCGCAAGGCTTCTTCTACGCTGCGGACCGCGATTCCAAGATGATCGATCTCAACGCTCATCGTGCGCTCATGAGACAGGCAACTGCCGCGTACGGATCCTCGAGTTTTTCCGCGACGCGCCTGGCGTGCTGCTCAATCAAGTCTTCCGGTACGGAACGCAGCAATGTGTCTCGCAGCATCTCCTGTAGACGAAACATCCAAGTCCCGGCACGCTCACTTTGGCGGCCTCGTTTCTCGAAAACCGAGCGAATGACGGTAATGAGTTCGTTCATGCCCTGTCCTTCGGTCGCAATCACACGTCGAACCGGGGCGGCATCTGCGCGGACGGAATCGGAGGCCAAGCTCTGCATAACCCGGATCTCCTGTTCGAGACGATCCGCGCCCGGAAGGTCGGATTTGTTAATGACAAATATGTCGGCAATCTCCATAATGCCAGCCTTGATTGCCTGCACATCGTCGCCGAAGCCAGGTGTGAGGACGAGCAATGTGACATCGGCCATGTGCGCGATCTCCACCTCATCCTGTCCGACTCCCACGGTCTCAATCAGAACGACGTCCCGGCCCGAAGCGTCCAGCAGCAAGGCCAAATCAAGCGTCGCCTGCGCCAGGCCACCCAGTTTACCTCTGCTCGCCATAGAGCGAATAAATACCCCTGTATCGGCGTGATGCGCCTGCATGCGAATGCGGTCGCCCAGAATAGCGCCCCGCGAAAAAGGACTGCTGGGATCAACCGCGAGAATACCTACCGTTTGCCCCTGGTTTCGGAAGACTCGGGTCAACTGGCTGACGACCGTACTCTTTCCCGCGCCCGGCGGCCCGGTGATGCCCAGTATCATGGCGCGGCCGGTTGCCGAAAATAGCGAAGCAACGATCGCGCGACCCGCCTCCGATTGGCTTTCAATCAACGTTGCGGCGCGGGCCAGCGCGCGCTGATCGCCCGAGAGAATCCTCTGTCGTAGTTCTTCAGTTGAATGAAGTGCGCTCAATCTATTCTTTTAACAGTTGGCGTGCAATGACGAGGCGCTGAATTTCGCTGGTGCCTTCTCCGATGGTGCAAAGCTTGACATCGCGATAGAACTTTTCCACCGGATAGTCTTTGATAAATCCGTAGCCGCCGTGTATCTGTAGCGCTTGATCGGCCACCTTGACCGCCATTTCGGAAGCAAAAAGTTTGGCCATTGCGGATTCTTTCGTGACACGCTTTCCGGCATCTTTCCGCGCTCCCGCGCTGTAGACGAGCCAGCGGGCTGCTTCAATGTCGGTTGCCATGCCCGCGAGCTTATCCTGAATCGCCTGGAATTCCGAAATAAAACGGCCGAACTGCTTGCGGCGCTTGGAATATTTCAAGGCAGCGTCGAAAGCGCCCTGCGCTATGCCGAGAGCCAGCGC
>DAISJE010000060.1:11858-13492 GCA_036821665.1 Bryobacteraceae bacterium
GCCGCATCCGAGCCGGCCTCGGGTTCCGTGAGCGACCAACAGCCGATCCACTCTCCGGTCGCCAGCTTCGGAATATATTTTTGCCGCTGATCAGGGCTGCCCGCCAGGTAAATATGGTTCGTGCAGAGCGAATTGTGCGCGGCTACAATCAACGCGACGCTGGGATCGACGCGCGCCAATTCCTCGATGATGATGGAATATTCGATATAACCGAGCCCGGCCCCGCCGAGGTCTTCCGGAAATATGGCGCCCATCATTCCGAGTTCGCCGGCTTTCTTGATTACATCCAGCGGAAAGATCTGATTCTCATCCCACTCCAAAACGTGCGGCGCAATTTCGGACAGCGCGAATTCATGAACTGCTTTGCGAAGTTGTATCTGCTCCGACGAGTATTCGAAGTCCATATGATGTCGCCCACGCAGGCGAAGTTTTCAGATCAGGAGGCGACCCGAAGGTAAATCCAGAAATCTTCTGGACAGGTTAGCATTGAGCCATTCCTATGAGGGCGGGATTGTTAGTTACAGCGCGGTCATAGCGCGTGAAATAGCAGGAATATGCTTCAACGTGATCTGCCGCACAATACCGGCTAGCTACCACTGATGGCGTTTTAATGTTCCATCTGCAATGATTTTATAGAAAGCTACGCCACCGCCTGTTTTTCGTATTGGTCTTCCGATAAATCGAGCCTCCGACAGGGTCCCGACGAATTCAATTCGCGATAAACCCTTCTTCGTCCGAATGTCCAAGCGATATTTGTAACCATATTCGAGCGCGAGGAGATTGAGACGCGCTTCCGAGCTGATTGTCTGGTATGAGCGCCTCTCTGTCAGTCCTCTGATGTGATCATATTGAACCATTAATGCCATAAGGACTAATGCCGCTGGAATGCAGGCCAACTCGACAATTGATATATTGCTACACAATCATCTTTTTATTCAGGCAAACTTAACCAGTTTGCATGTAAACAATGCAGGTTAACACTCTAACGAGTTTGATTGCAAAAGATTGCAGTGAGTTTCTTTCCAGAATTGCACCGTGCAAAAGAGAGGGCCGCAAATTAAGGCCTTTCAATTTCCGGGATCAGGCTTCGCGCTTGTTCCCTCTAGCCGCCAATTTTAATAGCGATAGTTTTGTACTTTTTCGGGTGACAAAAGGTTCTTATTAAGTGACTACTTACCTGCGAAAGGATTACGCATATGAGGTCTCGCGGTCTCTTTTTCGTGCTTTTGACGCTCGTTTTCTGGAGCGCTCCGGTTTTCGCGTCCGGACGGTTGATTGTACGGGTCAACGGTGGATTGCCAGGAATAAAATCCGCTTGCTTATTAGCAGGCTGCACTGTCACCGAAAGCATCGACGGGGCGCTTGGCCAAGT
The DNA here is from genome assembly GCA_036821665.1 of Bryobacteraceae bacterium. GTDB lineage: Bacteria > Acidobacteriota > Terriglobia > Bryobacterales > Bryobacteraceae > Bog-105. The sequence goes on from DAISJE010000060.1 coordinate 13,231, forward strand.
TTTCCTGGTCAATACGCTAGATTTTTTAAACCTCAATGTCGTACTTCAAGCTCTTTCCTCGGCCATTGGTGTTGTCGATGTTGAACCTGATCTGCTTGCGAAGGTCGCCGATTCATCTCGCGACATTCCACCAGCCCTCTCTGATAACACCCCGGTCCCTTATTACGGATCGACAGTGCCGGAGGGCTATGTACAACAACCGGCGACACAGATCATTCGAATTCCAAATGCCTCGGCAGCGTTCCCAAACGCGACAGGCACG